>JAGBQU010000065.1 GCA_017632755.1 Lachnospiraceae bacterium | reverse complement strand
GATCCTGGACGATCTGCAGCGCGAGCGCAAGACGCAGATCTCCGGGCAGATGACCTTTGACGATTTCTTCGGGGAGGATACACCCTCCGGTTCCGAGAGCGGGCTTCCTCCGCTTCCGGAGTACGACCGGGAGCAGCTTCTCGCAATGGAAAAAGAGGTCCTGGGTCTGTATGTCAGCGGGCATCCGCTCGAGGAGTACCGCAAGCTATGGGAAAAACATATCACTGCAAAGACCAGCGACTTTGTGATACAGGAAGAGAGCGGCGTACCGAAGCTGGAGCATAACAAGGGAGTGACGGTGGGCGGTCTCATCACTTCGATCCAGACGAAATATACCAAGAACAATCAGGCGATGGCTTTTTTGACCCTGGAGGATCTGGTCGGCATGGTGGAGGTCATCGTGTTTCCCAAGACCTATGAGCGTGACAATATCCGTATCCGTCAGGACGCCAAGGTCTTTGTCAAAGGGAGAGTTTCGGTCGAGGACGAGCAGGACGGCAGACTGATCGCCGAGTCCATCTATGGTTTTGAGGACGTCTCCAAGGAATTGTGGATCAAGTTTGCGGATATGGAGACCTACGAGAGTCAAAAGGAAGCACTCGACCGGCAGCTGCTGGAATCGGAAGGCCGGGACAAGGTGATCCTTTATATTGAAAAGACACGTCAGATCAACCGCCTTCCGGCAAACCGGAATGTCGACGCATCGCAGCAGCTTCTCGCGGCACTTCGCGCGCAGTTTGGTGAAGAGAATGTCAAGCTCAGATAGGAAAGGCGCAAATTTCCCAAAAGAGTAAGGCATAGAAGGCGTGCAATGTAAAACGCCGACTGCTCAGAGCGGAAAGGCAAAGTGCAGAAGGATTATGCGCAGAAAGGAAAAACGCGGAAGGAAAAAGCGCAGACGGACGAAAAAAAGATTGATGTGCGCGGAAAAATGGATTAAAATGTTACTGTTTGGAACTGATCATCAAATGCATGACATATATTGGAGGAACATCCTATGGCAAATGAGATTAAAACAATCGGTGTATTGACGAGCGGAGGCGACGCTCCGGGCATGAACGCCGCGATCCGTGCAGTGGTACGCAAGGCGCTTGCCAATGGCGTAAAGGTGAAAGGGATCAAGAAAGGATATCAGGGACTTTTAAATGAGGAGATCGTCGATCTCGAGCGCAAAGATGTGTCCGATATCATCCAGAGAGGCGGAACGATCCTGGGTACGGCACGTTGTGCGGAGTTCAGGACCGAGGAGGGACAGCAGCTCGGTGCCGATATCTGCAGAAAGCATGGGATTGGCGGCATCGTTGTCATCGGAGGCGACGGTTCCTACCGTGGTGCGCAGGCACTTTCGAAGCACGGAATCAATACGATCGGACTGCCGGGAACCATCGATCTGGACATTGCATGTACCGATTACACGATCGGTTTTGATACGGCGATCAACACAGCCATGGAAGCGATCGACAAGGTGCGCGATACCTCATCGAGCCACGAGAGATGCAGTATCATCGAGGTCATGGGACGCAATGCCGGATATATCGCGCTCTGGTGTGGCGTTGCAAATGGCGCAGAGGACATTTTGTTGCCGGAGCGCTATGATTATAACGAGCAGGGGATCATCAACAATATCATCAACAACCGCAAGCGCGGTAAGACACATCATATCATCATCAATGCAGAGGGAATCGGACATTCCACCTCAATGGCACGCCGGATCGAGGCTGCCACCGGAATGGAAACCAGAGCGACTATCCTTGGCTACATGCAGCGCGGTGGAAATCCCACCTGTAAGGATCGCTTCTACGCATCGATCATGGGAGCCTATGCTGCGGACATTCTTTGCGAGGGCAAGACAAACCGCGTCGTGGCGTACAGGCATGGAGAATTTGTCGATTATGACATCGACGAGGCATTGGCGATGAATAAGGATATACCGGATTATCAATTTGAGATCAGTAGGGCGCTTTCCATGTAAGTGGGGCGCCTTCTTCGCATCAACCGGATGCGTGTAACACGCTGATTTCACAGGCGGTAGTCCATTTGGCAACGATCTTATATACAAAGCAAATAGTATGCGGTTTCTACTATTATAAAGCATAGAGCAAGAGGAAGCTTCGAGGAATAATTATGATTACATCACCTGCAAATGCAAAGATTAAAAATATCATAAAACTGCAAAAACGCTCGCGTGAGCGAAGAGAGCAGGACGTGTTTATCGTTGAGGGGGTGCGCATGTTCCGTGAAGCACCGCGTGCGCTCATCAAGGAGGTTTTTATCTCGGAGAGCCTTGCGCGAAAGAATACACTGGCGGATCAGCTGAGCGGACTCGAAGTTGAGATCGTGGAGGATTCTGTGTTTGCAAAGATTAGCGACACGCAGACCCCACAGGGGATCCTGTGCGTAATGCACCGGCTGCATCACGATCTTGCCGGCAAGCTTGCGGCTGCAAACGGTGTCTGGATGATCCTTGAGGACATTCAGGATCCCGGAAACCTCGGCACGATCATGAGAACCGCCGAAGGTGCCGGCATCGAAGGGATCATTATGACGGACAGCACCGTGGACATATACAATCCCAAGACCATCCGATCGACGATGGGATCACTCTACCGTGTCCCTTTTTTTGTGATACCAAGTATTGAAGATGTGATCTTACAGTTGCGAGAGCTGGGATTTGCGATCTATGCCGCTCATCTGGATGGCAGCAGATTTTACGATGAGTTTTCATACGTCGACAAGTGCGCCTTTCTCATCGGAAACGAGGGAAACGGACTCTCCGATAAGGCAGCAGGTCTTGCGACGGAATATCTACGGATCCCCATGGAGGGAAAAGTGGAATCCCTCAACGCCGCGATCG
>JAGBQU010000064.1 GCA_017632755.1 Lachnospiraceae bacterium | reverse complement strand
GGAGATCAGGGAGGTTCCGCCGATGCCAAAGAGCATTCCCACTGCCATCAAACTTAAAAAAGCCGGAGTGGCCACCGAAACGGCGGCGACCATATAGGCGTTCTTTGTCTGCCCGATAAAGAAGGTGTCAGCCAGATTGTAGACCAGTACCATCATCATGCTGATGATGGATGGAATGATATTGGTGATGACGGCCTTCGGAACCGGTGCGTCTTTAAATATTTCAATCGTTTTATCCTGCATATTCGTTTTCCTTTGTGATAGTTATCTCTTACATATAATGAGTTGCATTATAATATGATAATCGAATGCAGAACAAAAAGCAAGAAGAATAAGCGGAAATATCAGGATTTCAGTAACTGAGTAACTGCGTATGCCGGAGTTTTTCTTTTCGAAATATGGCTTGATTTTATGAAAGTTAAGAGCTAGAATAAACATGGTATTTTACCCGTAGGAGGATTGGGGTTATCCAATGAAACGATAAGCGGGATGTATAGGAGATGATATAAGATTTGGATAAGAAGAAAATGAAAAAAAGTCTTGTGATCCTCGTGATTCTGTTGATCCTGACGCTGGTAGGGATCATACTGACTCATCCGTATTCGGTCAGACACGAGACGATCAAGGAAGCGATGCGGGACGCGGTACTTCATAATGAAAATAAGATCCGGGTTTTCGGCCTGATCGATGTGGACCCCTCGCTGGCGGCGGGATATGTAGTGACTGCGATGTTGCTCATCACAGCTGCATTGATCCGTATCTTTGCCATTCCGAGATTTCAAATGATTCCCGGAAAGTTCCAGCTTTTGATCGAGGAGTGGGTCGGAGTCTTTGACCGGCTTGCCAGGACGAACAGCCCGCATAAGAATTCAGCGCTCGGAGCCTATATCTTTGCGGCAGGTTCCTACATTTTTGTGGGTACTGTCTTTGAGTTGTTCGGTGTGCAGGGCATTACCACACAGGGACATTCCATCTCACTGCCGGCTCCGCTGGCCAATATCAACGGGGCGATCTCCATGGGCTGTTTTTCGTACCTGTTCATATTGATCGGAGGAATCACAACAAACAAAGTGCGTGGTATCGGACGGACGCTCAAGGAGTTTTCCCTGCCGATTTCCATGACATTCCGACTGTTTGGTGCGTTGTTGTCCGGAATGCTGACCACGGAACTGGTGTATTTTTATATCCAGCTCAGCTTTGTGCTCCCGGTGGTCATTGGTGTTCTGTTTACCCTCCTGCATGCGCTGATACAGGCCTATGTATTGACCATGTTGACATCTGTCTACTACGGTGAGGTGACAGAGGTGATGGAAAAGAAGGCAAAGAAAAAAACGGATGCCGGAGAGAAGTGAACCTGCGGTTGTACATTATATTAAATCAAATGGGAGGAAATCTATCATGAAACATGTAAAGAAAATTGCGATTGCCCTTGCGGTGATCATACTTACACTGACGGCTACGGTGATTGCCGGCAGCGTACAGGCGAGAGCGGAGGCTGATAATGCCGTTGCGATCGAGACGGAGGCAAACGGTGCGGATGCGGTAGGACTCAAGGCAGTCGGCGCAGCGCTCGCAGTAGGACTTGCAGCTCTTGGCGGCGCGATAGCCATGGGTATGTCCATCGCCAAGTCAAACGAAGGGATCGCACGTCAGCCGGAGGCTGAGAGCAGTATCCGTACGCTTCTGATGCTT
>JAGBQU010000063.1 GCA_017632755.1 Lachnospiraceae bacterium | reverse complement strand
GGTCAGAGAACTGGAAAAAAGAGGCTTCCGCTCCGCTGTCATTGATGCACAAAAGGCCTGTGTGGAGAAATCAAGAAGTCTTTGATCGATGCGCAACCGACGCCGCCTGGGGAAAAACACAAATGACATGCAGGAAGAAAAATTGCCAAAAAGATCCCGTAAAATGGCGTCTCGGAAGAAAAATTTGACAAAAAGCTCGCTTTGTGATAGTATAGCAAATACCAACGTATTAACAATTTTGTAACAAATGCAATGAATTTGAAATAAAAACAGCAAAAATTGTTAACATAACGAATGGAGGTAGCTATGAAACAATCGGGCAGAAAGCTGACCGGAAAGATCTTCTGTATGTTGCTTGCATTGATGTGCGGCACCGTACCAGTTATGGCAGAGGAAATTTATTCGCTGGATCAGTTGAATGCAGGTGCGGCAGTTTATTTGGCGGCAGCATCTGATCTTACTGCAGAGGATGACGGTCAGGATACCACAGATCAGAATATTTCGGATCAGAATGATGATAATGAACAAAAAGCGCAGGATTCGCTTGAGACCTTGGTCATGGCAAATGTGAAAGAGTCCATGAATGTCAGGGCAGAGGCAAGCGAGGATGCCGAGGTTGTCGGCAAGCTGTTTAAGAACTGCGGCGGTGAGATCCTCGAGCGCAGCAACGGTTGGACCAGATTAAAGAGCGGAAACCTCGAAGGCTGGGCCAAGGACGAATATCTTCTCTTCGGGGAAGAGGCAGCAGCTCTCAGAGAGAGCGTGGGAGCTTATATCGCAACGGTTCGGACGGATGCGCTCCGCGTGAGAAAAGAGCCTGACACAGAGGCAGGTGTGTTTGAGACAGTCAAGACCGGCAAGACCTTTCAAGTGGTCGAGCAGGGGGAGGAATGGGTGACCATTCAGTATAAGAAAGATACTGTCGGATATGTTGCCGCAGAGTTTGTTGAGGTTGCATATCAGATACCTGCAGGAAAGACAAAAAAAGAAATTGCAGAGGAAGAGCGTGCCAAGGAGATGGCAAAGCTCAACAAGAATCAAGGTGCGGTTCCCACCAATGTATCGGATGTGCAGCTTCTTGCAGCATTGATCCAGTGTGAGGCAGGTTCTCAGCCTTACGAAGGACAGCTTGCTGTCGGAGCAGTCGTTATGAACAGAGTAAGAAGCGGTGGATACCCGAATTCCATTCTGGGTGTTATCACAGCACCGGGGCAGTTCCCGCCCGCAACAAACGGAAAGGTTTCCGCAGTTGCAGCAAAAGGACCGAAGGCTTCTTGCATGCAGGCGGCACAGGCAGCAGTGGACGGTGCATCAAATGTCGGCGCAGCCACACACTTTAGACGTGCAGGTGCACATGACGGAATCGTGATCGGTTCCCATGTATTTTGGTAAGAACTAAATACGTACAGAAATAAGCTGCTAAAGAGTATGCGATCATTACGATTGCATACTCTTTTTACTTCTTCTTGTATATTTGGATAGAATATAGTATGATGGAAACGATAAAACAGCAGATCATATGTGAAAGGAAGGTCTATATGAATTTTACAAGTTTGTTGCAACCGGTCATCATATGGCTATGCCTTTTGGTGATCCTTGTGATCGCTGAATTGTTAACTATGGGACTTACGACCATCTGGTTCGCGGGAGGTGCGCTCATCTCAGCGCTGCTGGCGATGCTGCATTTTTCGCCGACGGTGCAGATTGCAGCGTTTTTCATCGTTTCGCTCGGGCTGCTCTTTTCCACGCGGCCGATCGCGGTGAAGTATTTCAACAAAGACCGGGTCAAGACCAATGCCGAAAGCCTGGTTGGGCATCAGGCCATCGTGGTAAGTGAGGTCGACAATGTACGGGGATGCGGCCGGGTGACGATCGGCGGGCAGGAATGGTCGGCCAGATCGAGCAGCGATGACAAAAAACTGCCGGTCGGTGCAGTGGCATACGTGATCGCGATCAACGGAGTCAAACTGATTATTGAAGAAAAAGAGGAGGAGTTATCATAATGGAAGGTGCAGGAGTTGCTATTGTAATTATTTTTATCGTTGTTATTCTTATTTTGGCAAATTGTATCAAGATCGTTCCGCAGGCGCAGGCTTATGTAGTGGAGCGTCTCGGAGCATATCAGGGGACATGGTCTGTGGGTATGCATTTCAAGGTTCCGTTTATCGATACCGTTGCCAAGAAGGTGCTTCTTAAGGAACAGGTGGTTGATTTCCAGCCGCAGTCAGTGATCACAAAAGATAATGTCACCATGCGGATCGATACGGTCGTTTTCTTCCAGATCACGGATCCGAAGCTCTATGCATACGGTGTGGAAAATCCGATCATGGCGATCGAAAATCTGACAGCGACAACACTGCGTAATGTCATCGGTGATCTGGAGCTGGATCAGACACTCACATCCAGAGAGACCATCAACAGCAAGATGAGCACAGCGCTCGACATGGCAACCGATCCCTGGGGTATCAAGGTAAACCGTGTAGAGCTCAAGGACATTATCCCGCCTGCAGCCATCAAGGATTCGATGGAGAAGCAGATGAAGGCGGAGCGTGAAAGACGTGAGGCGATCCTTCGTGCCGAAGGTGAAAAGAAGTCCACGATCCTTGTTGCGGAAGGTCAGAAAGAATCCGCGATCCTTGAGGCAGAGGCTGAAAAAGAAGCAGCGATCCTCCGTGCAGAGGCACAGAAGGAGAGAATGATCCGCGAGGCGGAAGGTGAGGCGGAAGCGATCCGCAGAGTACAGCAGGCG
>JAGBQU010000062.1 GCA_017632755.1 Lachnospiraceae bacterium | reverse complement strand
GAAGACATGAACGCCTTCTCTGTTGCAGTTGCCTGTTTGAGATTCTGCGCAATGTCTCGGAGTGATACCGTCACGCCCTGGCCTTTCCACAAGTATCTGCGGTCGGGATTGTACACAAAATGCAGCAGGTTCTCCGGTTTCTTTGATTTCCCGTCAATCCACACCGTGTAATCTCTGTATGATGTGCCGACCGGCTCCAGCATCACGCGGGATGCTGCGATCGGTTCCAAGCTCTCGATGTATCCTTTCCAGGTATGCGGCACAACGATGCTGTTGCCCTTGCCATATAACAGCAGATTCATCACGATTGCCTGCATCCAGAGCGATCTCGTCATTGTCGGCATCGGATTGATGTCGATCGTCCGCGACAGCTCGTTGATGATGCGCACATCGCCGTTCTTTGTGTTACTCATCAGATGGATGGTCATACTGCCGATCAGTTCCGCAATGCGTCTGCAGGCAGTCTGGATCTCCGGATTCTGGTCGAGCGATGTATAACCGGGCACGCACAGATCGCCGTCACTCAAAACAAACGCCACCTGATTCGCGCAGCGCTGCTCTGTCGGTTTCACGCTCTGTCTCTTTTTTCTACTCATCTTCTCCCCACCATGCTCGTCCTTTCTTCGACTTTTCGCCGTTTGCGATCATTTGCACCACTGCAAACACTGACGCATCAAACAAGTCGATGCGCATCTCTGGCATCACTTTCTCATATTGCACGGCATCGTCTGTTTTCTCGACTGCTGCCACGTTGCCCACACAGTACTCGTAGGCGGTTGAGTGCACGTAATAAAGCCGCCCATCTTTGGCGGCCTTTTCGATATGTCTAAAACCCTGACTTTTCAAGTAAAAGTACTGCGGCTGGTCTATCACCTTAAAACCGGCTTTTTTCATTTCCGGGAAGTATTCCTCTCCCGCAAACTTCCGGTCGTGTCCCACTCTGGCGATCTTAAATCCGCGCCGTCTCATTTCCACAAACCAGTTCACGATGTCGGAGATATTGTTGGTCGCTCCGTTGCTCATCGTCAGCCAGCCGTCATCCTGCCAGCCGAACAGCGGGATCCCGTCCTCTTCTGCCTTTGCCACAGCCTGCGTTATCGGGAAAAATCCGTGCGTGATAACGATGTCCACATCGACCTGCATGCCCTTGTACGGTCCGGAATAATGCCCCACCAATGCTGCTGCCGTCAGGTCGTACATCCTGGACAGATCGGCGCCACCGAACCAGTCTATTTTGAGCTTTGCCAGCTCATCCAGCGTCCAGTCGTACCGCTTGTCGCTTGCTTTAAATTCCTCTGTATTGAACCACGCCTTGATCGCGTTGGTGTAAACGTTCAGCGATCTGCTCAAAAAGTCCTTGCGCTGTTGCGGATCGTTCTGTGCCTGCAGAGCTTCCCGCAGGATCTCCTGTGGCCTGATCGTCACTCCGTAGTTGGGGTTCGCCTTTTGGTGCTGGATCGGATTCGTATAATCAAAGTATCCTTTTTCGTCCTGATCCGCACGT
>JAGBQU010000061.1 GCA_017632755.1 Lachnospiraceae bacterium | reverse complement strand
GATCAGGATCTTGCTCTTATCGTGTGCATACATACCGGGCGGCTTCTGCCCGAATCCGGAGAACAACTTAAGACTGTGCAGATCCGCACATGCAGCTGCCAGCCCGTCCAATCTCCCGGATAGTGTCTCAAACCATTCCTTTCGATGCGCATAGGTCGCCTCAATGCAATGCTGCATAGCGGCCATAAAAACATAAGAAGGACTGCTTGTCTGGTAGATCGCCAAAAACTCCCTTAATCCGGCTGTGTCCACCCTGCTTGATGCCACATGCAAAAGTGCCGTCTGCGTCGGTGCCGGAAGTGTCTTGTGCAGACTTTGGATGACAATATCCGCCCCACAGCGGATCGCGCTCTTGGGGAAGTCGTCCGCAAAAGGAAGATGCGCGCCATGCGCCTCGTCGACGATCAGAAGTTTCCCTTTTTCATGCACGACATCGGCGATCCTTTCTACATCCGATATCACCCCGTCATAATTGGGTGATGTGATGATCACGGCATCGATATCCGCATCCGCGTCCAGCGCCGCCTTTACATCCTCCGCCCGGATCTCCCCCAGCACCTCTTCCATCTGCGTCCTCACCGGATATACATAGGTCGTATCGATCGATCGCAAAAGACAGGTATTGTAAACAGATTTGTGACAGTTGCGCGCCAGCAGAAGCTTCTTACCCGCTCTGACCGATGCACTGATGGCGGCTTGTATCCCACAAGTGCTTCCATTCACCAAAAAAAAGGTCTGCAGCACCCCATAGAGTTCTGCAGCCCCCTCCTGCGTCTCCTTCAATATGCCTGTCGGATGATGCAGATTGTCAAATCCGTCAATTTCCGTTATATCCATCCCAAACAGATCAAGGGAAATTCCCTCCGGTCGTCTCCGTTTGTGACCGGGCATGTGAAACGGATATATATCGCTTTGATTCAGCTTGCAAAGATGATCCAATAATTCTCCCATTGTCAGCAGCGCCCTTTGTGAATCCTAAGTGTCTCAAGCAGGGAGCAGTATTTGTCTGCCATCGTCACCACCCACGCTTCGCGGCATACCGGCGGTTTTACGGTCAGCGGCCACATATGTTTGGCGATGATATCTTCCTCTCGTTTGGTCAGCTCAAACTTCCGCCTTGCGTTAGCTAAAGCAATCCTGGGATGAACAAATCCGTGCATCTTGTAAAACACCAGAATATGCTCGGGCTTAACCTCCTTGTCATGCCAGTCATACAAAAAATAATCATGTAAAAGTGCGCCCCGCACCAGTTCACGCTCACAAAATTTTATTGGAAGGAATCGGCTGATGGCAAGTGCATGACTCGCAACGGAAATGCAATGCTGCCTTACGGAGACCGTTCCGTGCTGGACCGAATTCCCCGAATCGCGAAATCCCTGATCGCGCAGGATGTCTTTTCCGTAATTCCTGATCGCTTTGTACGCATGCGACAACTTCGTTCGTCTGCTCTTTTTCGCCAAGATGGATGCCTCCTTTAAAGTGTTGCGCCTACATATTACCGGGCAACGCTATTGTAACACATACCGGTCTTTGTGAACAAGCCTTTCCTGAAAATCCCGAAAAACTTAATAAATGTTGCTTTCATCTCCATCATGAGGATGCCTCCTTTCCAATGCATAGCAAAGCGGCCCCGGATACATGATCCGAAGCCGTCCACTCACTCATAAAGATCCTTGTGATCAACAGTGTAAG
>JAGBQU010000007.1 GCA_017632755.1 Lachnospiraceae bacterium | reverse complement strand
TCACGATCTTTTAAAAGCCGGGGTATGTCGGTTATTCGCAGATCAACGGCTTTGGCGCAGGCGATATGAAGCTGACAAGAGTGAATGAGATGCGGCTGATCAGTCGCTGCGACAGCAAGCTCGAGGACAAAGAACTGTTTGGCGCGATACAAGGGTGGCTTGAGCAGACCGAGCATATGCTAAAGACCGGACGGGCACCCCGTGCCTTCGGTGACTGGGCAACCACGATCTTTCTGGAATTGATCGCCGGACTGATCTTTGCCGGTATCTCCCTTGCCCACGCACGGGCAAAAATGGAAACCCCTGCTTTAAAGGTAAACGCAGATCGTTATCTTGTGAAGGGCAGCCTGCGTGTGGATAAGGTGAGTGATGTTTTCCTAAACGCTACCACCTCAAAAAAGTACGATCCCATCGAGACGCGTTCCTCCTCCGGAGGTTCGTCCGGCCGCTCGTCCTATTCCGGCTCCTATTCCGGCTCTTCCGGTACTTCACATTCCGGGTCTGGCAGAAGCTTTTAACAAACTTACCTTCTATATCTAACAAAAGTGCACTGTTTTCTGCGGAAAAAGTGCACTTTTCTTTTGTTACTGTATAGATGTAACAACAACACGAGAAGGAGGTTATTATGGACAAGAAATTGGGAAAACGAATCATTGCATGGATATTATGCATGACACTGGTGCTGACACTTGATCTTGCATCCCCGCTGACCGGGATGACGGTACAAGCGCAGGAAGATCCGATCTTACTGGATGTATCCTCAGCAGTAGTGGATCAGGTAATCATGGGAGGCGATCCCTATTGGTGTGCAGGAAGTGTCTCCGGATCAGGGGAGGAATTGTCGGCAGCGAATACGGAATATGTGGATGAAGTGAGTGCCCGGTGGTGTTCCCGGGCGGCGTCGGTGTGGTACCGTGGATGGTTCCGGGAGGAAGAGAGATCGCCGAGGAGACGGCAAAACTCATGGAAACGTATGATGTTGCGATCTGGATGCATCATGGGATGTTTGCCGGATCAGTTCAGGGAACTGGCAAAAGCTTTCGGAGTAGTTTTGCCGGAACGCTTTTTGTACGAAAAAGAATCCTGAGTATCGGAAAGAAGAAACATAACACACAATGGTTCTTGTGGCTGTAAATATGGGACATACCTCTTATGGAAAGATGAGGGGTATGTCTTTTTTCGGATGTATTGTATAAAAGACGCAAAAGTGTTATGATTATTTCAATTATGCAAAGTACGATAGAATGAGAGGATAAAAACGATGGCATTAAACAAGAAACCTGTGACAGGGATGAAAGATATTCTGCCGGAGGAGATGCAGATCAGGGATTACGTCATGAGCGTGATCAAGGACAATTACAGAAAATTCGGATTTACGCCGATCGAGACACCCTGTGTGGAGACGATCGGAAATCTGAGCAATAAGCAGGGCGGAGAGAACGAAAAGCTCATTTTTAAGATCTTAAAGAGAGGGGAAAAGCTCAAGCTGGATACGGCCGAGACGGAGGCTGATCTGGTGGATGGCGGACTCAGATATGACCTGACGGTTCCGCTCGCGCGTTTTTATTCCAACAATGTAGCGAATCTGCCTGCACCCTTCAAGGCATTGCAGATGGGTAATGTATGGCGTGCGGACAGACCGCAAAGAGGCAGGTATCGCCAGTTCATGCAGTGTGATATCGATATCCTTGGCGAGCCGACGAACCTTGCGGAGATCGAGCTGATCCTCGCGACAACCTCCACGCTCGGACTTCTCGGATTTAAAGGATTTGAGATCCGCATCAATGAGAGAAGGATCTTAAAAGCGATGGCAGCTTACAGCGGATTTGACGAGGCCAGTTATGACAGCGTCTTTATCATTCTGGATAAGATGGATAAGATCGGAACAGACGGTGTGGAAAAAGAACTTGCCGAGGCAGGCTTTGCAAAGGAGAGCATCGACAAGTATCTGGCACTGTTTAAAGGGATCGAGAGCGCAGAGAACGGACTTTCCTATCTGGCCACCCAGCTGGAAGGTTTTCTCGATGAGGAGATCAGGGAAAACCTGGCGCAGATCATCGACAGTGTAGAAGCTACCAAAACAGCTGATTTTAAGATGGTATTTGATCCGACGCTGGTGCGCGGTATGAGCTATTATACCGGAACGATCTTTGAGATCGCAATCCCGGAATTTGGCGGAAGCTGTGGCGGAGGCGGCAGATATGATAAGATGATCGGTAATTTTACGGGGCAGGATACACCGGCCTGTGGTTTTTCCATCGGATTTGAGCGGATCGTTCTGCTTCTTTTGGAAAGCGGATTCAAGGTGCCCGGAACCGGAAGCAAGACGGCTTTCTTAATTGAAAAAGGGCTGGACACGGAGGCACTTTGCAAGGTGATCGAGGAGGCAAAGCAGGAGAGAGCCGGTGGTAAGACCGTACAGATCGTGCGCATGAACAAAAATAAAAAGTTCCAAAAGCAACAGCTGACGGAGCAGGGATATGAAGAGTTTAAGGAGTTTTATAAGTAAAGCGTATGTCAATTGTTGAATTGTTTCTCATTGCGGTCGGACTCTCGATGGATGCTTTTGCGGTGGCGATCTGCAAAGGACTCACGCTACAGAAGATGAGCTGGAAGGGAGCAGTGATCACCGGCATCTATTTTGGCGGATTTCAGGGGCTTATGCCGGTCATCGGCTATTTTCTGGGCTACGGATTTCGGGATATCATTGAGAAAGCCGCCCATTTGATCGCCTTTGTACTTCTACTCTATATAGGGGGCAGTATGATCAAGGAATCCACGAAGGAAGAAAGGGAAATGAATGATTCGTTCTCGCCTCGCGAAATGTTGCCGCTGGCTCTCGCAACAAGCATCGATGCCCTTATGACGGGTGTTACATTTGCCTTTCTGAATGTGTCGATCCTGCCGGC
>JAGBQU010000001.1 GCA_017632755.1 Lachnospiraceae bacterium | reverse complement strand
ATACCTTGGCAAGGTAACTCTTCCGGACACCCTGGCAGAGATAAAGCGATCCGCATTTGAAGGTTGCAGTGGCTTAAAAAGCATTACAATCCCGAAACGGGTTAAGACAATCGCAGAAACTGCATTTGACCGGTGCAGGGATCTCAAAAGCATAAAAGTGGATAAGCAAAACAGCAAGTATTCCTCAAAAGACGGAGTTTTGATGAACAAAAAGCAGACGAAGCTGATCCGGTGCCCCGAGGGAAAGGAAGGGTATTATATCGTTCCGGAAAGCGTGAAAAAAATGGGCGCCAGGGCGATCCGTGGATGTGTCAGACTCCGGGGGATCGAAATCCGCAATCACGTGACGGATATCAATAAGGAAACCTACTCCTATCAGGTGGAAGGGGATCCCCGAGGCTACTATCTGACCAATCTGATCTTTGAAAGAGGCAACAAGAACGTCAAAGCGGCAAAAAGATCCGGCGCCAAATACATCAAGACCATCCGGATCGAATCGCTCAAGGTTCAATCCCAGGCACTCCGGATCAAGTGGAGCGATTTTTCCTATGCCGAAGGCTATGAGATCTGGTATTCGGTCAATGCAGATATGAAAAAGGCCAAAAAGATACAGGTATCTGCCAAAAAGACTTCAAAGAAGCTCAAGAAACTGACCCCGGGTCGGAAATACTATGTACAGGTCAGACCCTATCTGACCGACGCAGGCACAGGTAAGAAGGTCTATTCGGCATGGAGTCAGAAAAAAAGCATTTTATTTCAGTAGAAAAAGGAGGAAACGTAAATGAAAAGGAGCATGAGACTTGCGATAAGCGCAATGATATGTTTTATGGCATTCAACATTCTGCCGGCTTTTGCAGAGGAAAAATATGCAAACGAGCAGGGAAAGGTGTGGATCTGCCGTGATCTGGAAGATGGGACACTGGAGGTGTCCGGATATGTCGGAGAGGAGCTGACTGTGGAGATCCCGGAAACAATCGAAGGGAAAACCGTGACAAGAGTAGCAGGTTCCCCGTTTGCATGTGCAAACCTGACAACCATAGTTCTTCCGGGCAGTGTGACAGAGATTGGGGCAAACACCTTTGAACAGACAGCGATCACTTCCGTAACGCTCCCGGAGGGGCTTAAGAAGATCGGAGAGGAGGCGTTTGCAAAAAGCGGTATCACATCCATAACGATTCCGGAGAGCGTGACAGAGATCGGTAAGTATGCGTTTGTCGGATGCAAGAATCTTGCAGCAGTTACGCTTCCGGGCAATCTTACGAGCATTTCGGAGGGCATGCTTTACGGCTGCGAAAGCCTCAAAGAGATCACAATTCCGGAGAGTGTAGAGAGCATCGGATCGGAGGCTTTTGAGAACTGCAGTAGCCTTTTGAGCATTCGTATCCCCCAGCGTGTCGCATACATCGGGCAGGAAGGGGATTGGGCATGTTTCGGCGGCTGCACCAGCCTTGCAAAATTTGAAGTGGCACAGGATAATGCGAATTATAGCTCTGTCGACGATGTCCTCTTTGATAAGGCCTGCACGCGGCTTATCCGCTTCCCGTCGGCAAAAAAGGCGGATCAGTATGAGATACCTGGCAATGTAAGTGAGATTGTTTCCGGCGCGTTTTATCAGTGTGGCGGCATCAAAAAGATCACCATTTCCAAGAGTGTAAAAACGATCGGACATCATGCGTTTGACGGTTGTAAGAAGCTTAAAAGTATAACGATCCCAAAAGGTGTGAACAGGATAGAGGAGTATGTCTTTGATAATTGTCCGAAGCTCAAAACGATCAAGGTGGATCAGAAAAATGAGAAGTACTCAGCCAAATCCGGCGTGCTGATGAACAAAAAGCAGACCAAGCTTTTGCGGTGTCCGGAGGGCAAGAAGGGCTATTACATTGTACCCACAGGTGTGACGACGATCGGAGGCGATGCCTTTGCGCACTGTGTGAATCTGCAGGGCATAGAGGTTCGTAAGAATGTCACGAAGATCGGAGGGAACGTATTTTATTATCATGATGAGGAGAAGAACTATCATCCTCTGCCCAACCTTGTATTTGAGAGAGGCAGCTATGCCACAACCTATGCAAAAGAGCAAGGTGTAGACTATACGTCGACCGTCAAGATCAAGTCGCTCAAGGCAAAGACCGGCGGCTTTACGGTCAAGTGGAGTAAATTTAAATATGCGCAAGGGTATGAAATCCGGTATGCGACAAACCCGGAGATGAAGAATGCGGTTAAGATCAAGGTTTCGGCAGATAAGAAATCCAAGTCCGTCAAGAAGCTGACCGCAGGGCAGAAATACTATGTACAGGTCAGACCGTATCTGACGGATAGCGCCACGGAAAAAACTGTATACTCCGTCTGGAGTAAGCAAAAGAGTGTAACTGCAGGGTAAAAGCATGCAAATGCAATCTCTCATAAGCGTTATACATGTTACAGAGGCAGTGCAACCGCACTGCCTCGTATCTTGTGTGCCCGACTTATACGGAAATCCCGTTTTGCTTTAGAAGCGCAAGAAGTCGCTCATTTTCGGCGGAAAGGGAGTTGTTCTGGGCTGAGAGAGATTCATTTTCTGAAGAAAGGTCTTTCACCTCCGCAGTGAGAGATTCGTTTTCGGTAGTGAGAGATTCATTTTCGGTAGTGAGAGATTCGTTCTCCGCGGTCAGATCCTCGATTTTTTGTTTGTAGCCATTCTGCCTGCGGTAATAATCCTCTCTGGCCTGGCATCTTTGCCGGATCTCCTCCTCGGCGCTGAGCTGATAGATGGTTTCGGCTGCCTGCGTAAATGCTTCATTTTCCTTTGCAATCATCCTGATCTCCTCCCATGTCGTTGCTTTAAAGAGGGAAGCCCAGTGATCAATCCGATCCTGTTTATCTTCCACGGTTGCCAGTTCT
>JAGBQU010000060.1 GCA_017632755.1 Lachnospiraceae bacterium | reverse complement strand
TGTGAGGAGGGGCTGGGACTTTTGCCTGTTGATACCATCCTTGAGACAGAGAAGGTCACTGCAAATGTCACGCGCATGATCATGGGCGCGACAGGGATCCTGCGTGGGATGGAAGCGGCCGAGGTGGAGGGCTATGAACTCCATATGGGAAAAACGCTGCCGTATGAGGACATAACGGAATTTACATCCTCTCAGACAGGGTATTGCAGCGGAAACGTCTACGGAACCTATCTGCATGGTTTTTTTGACAAAAAAGATATCCTTGTGCAGATCCTTCAAAAGATCGCAATGATGAACGGAAAGGTGATAGACATAGGGGAGGCTGTCTACTCTGCGGAATATAAGGACAGGCAGAATGAACTTCTTGCAAAGGGTCTGAAGGAGAGCCTTGATATGCACTATATTTATGAGATCATGGGGTTGAAAAATGACGATTGATGAATTGTTTTCCATAAAGATCGATCAGCCCGAAACCAAGATCCGGGCACTTTCCAAACAGAAGTGGGATGCGCTCGCTAAGCCGATCGACGGACTCGGTGATTTTGAGGAACTGGTTTGCCGGATTGCTGCAATTAAGGGGACGGTTTCGCCCGGACCGCTTAAGAAAGCACTGATCATCATGTGTGCCGACAATGGAGTGGTAAAGGAGGGCGTGTCCCAGACCGGACAGCAGGTCACCTATGACGTCACCGCGCTTATGGGGGAGAGAAAGAGCTCTGTCGGAATCCTGACACAAAATTATCCGCTGGACATTCTGGTGTGTGATGTGGGGGTTAACTGCGCGGATACACCGGGAGGAGTCATCGACAAAAAAGTTTGCAGGGGAACTGCGGATTTTGTTAAGGAGCCTGCCATGAGCAGCGCGCAGTGTCTTGCTGCGATATCGGCAGGGATCGAACTGGTAAAGGAATGCCGGGATAAGAACATAGACATCGTGGCAACCGGAGAGATGGGAATCGGCAATACAACGACCAGTACCGCGCTTTTGTGTGCGATCACCGGCGCTGCGCCCGAAGCATGCACGGGGAAGGGCTCCGGTCTTTCCGAGGAAGGGTTGGAGCAAAAGATCCGGGTGATAAAGGAAGGTCTGCGCCTTCATCTCGGAGAGCGGATGGAGAGCGGAGCGTTGTCGCAAACAGAAGTATTTGAGGCAATGAGATGCCTGGGTGGTCTTGACATAGCCGGTCTTGCCGGCGTATATATCGGCGGCGCCATATATGGGATCCCCGTTGTGGTCGACGGCCTGATCAGTGCGGTGGCTGCCCTGGCAGCGGAACGTATCGTACCCGGCTGTAAGGAGTATATGATCGCTTCCCATATGGGAAGGGAAAAGGGGATGGAGATACTCGTTAAGGAGCTTTCCCTAAAGCCTGTCATATTTGCGGATATGGCACTTGGAGAGGGGACGGGTGCCGTCATGCTCTTTCCGATCCTGGATATGGTTTTATCGCTCTATCAGAGCGGAACATCCTTTGCCAGCACATCCATAGAGCAATATGAGAGGTTTGAACAAAGATGATCATCCTGGTGATAGGAAACAGAAACAGTGGAAAATCCGATCTTGCCGAGGCACTTGCGATCAAAACGGGGGATCTCAGACGGTATTATCTTGCCACTATGAAGATCTATGATGAAGAGGGAAAAAAAAGAGTTGCAAGGCACAGAATGCAGAGGGCGGGCAAGGGATTTCTTACGATTGAAAAGGAGTACGGGATACTGGATGCCTTAGAAAAGATGGAGGATCCCATGCAGAGCACCGTGCTTTTGGAGTGCATGTCCAATCTGGTCGGAAATGAGATGTTTGAAAATAAAAAGAGAAGCTTCGTCTCCGGAGCGGATGAACCGGATTGGATGGGATTTGCAGATGAAGTGACATTGGAGATCATGCAGCTTGCGGATCGGGTTCACAATCTGATCATCGTGAGCAATGCATATGATGAGAATGGGGAAGGGTATGACGATGAGACCAGGCTGTACGTCAAACTCTTACATACGGTCAATGAGAGGCTGCTTGGCTTTGCGGATCGCATATACGATCTGCGGGAAGGACGAAAAAGTTGAGAGTGATCCGATGGTTTGTAATCGCATTTTGTATGTATAGCAGTATTCCGATGCCGCATTTTACGTGGAAAGAAGATGACATGGCACACAGTCTGCTCTTTTTTCCGTTTGTGGGAGCGGTCATAGGGGCACTGATCTGTCTGGTAAATCTGCCCGTGGCTGCTGCACGGCTGCCTGTGGCAGTGCGGATCCTGCTGACGCTCGCGATCCCACTTATCATCACAGGCGGGATCCATGTTGACGGATTTTTGGATACTGAGGATGCGCTGCATTCCTATGCATCCATGCATAGAAAGCTGGAGATCTTAAAAGACCCACACGTCGGCGCCTTTGCGCTCATCTCATTTCTCAAGTGGATCCTGATCCTGGGAGCGGCAATATCGGCTATTTTGCTGAACGCACGAACGGATTTCAAAATGCTTCTCATCTTTGGGCTGAGTTTTGTTGTGACCAGATGCCTCAGCGGGCTGACCTCTTTGCTTTTTCGAAAGGCAAAAACGGACGGAATGCTGTATGAAGAGACGAAAAAGCAGAGCACGGCGATCTTTTTCCTTGGTGTGCAGCTTCTTGTCTCGGGAACTTTGATGGTATATCTGAATGCACTCTGCGGCGCGCTGCTCCTTTTGGCGCTTGGACTTTTTACATGCTGTTACCGACATCGTACGTATAAGGAATTTGGCGGCGTAACGGGAGATACGGCAGGATATTATCTGACAGTCTGTGAGCTGCTTGGCGCGGTGATCCTGGCTGCCTGGGGCGGCATATCGCAGATGTTTTGAACGCAGTGTAAGCAATCCCCCGCTTCAAATGCGTTAGCATTAAGCGGGGGTAAAAGCTTACTTGTGTCAGGAGGGGTTAAAGCCCCTTCTGACACAGGATGCGAAGCATCTGCGTTCATGAGCAAGTAGCGAAGCGGATTGCGAATGTCCGCTTTACAGCTTTACCGGTAAGGAGTGTGATTATGGCTCATAAAAGAGTGTATCTGATCAGACACGGACAGACGCAGGGGAATGCCAAAAAAAGATATATCGGAAGACGCAGTGATGAAAGCTTGTCCAAGGAGGGAATGCGGGCAGCTAAGACGGTGAGCAGCGTGATCACCGATCTTGTGCCGGATAAACCGGACCGGTTCTGTGCAAGCCCCATGCGAAGAGCCGTTCAGACGGCAGACCTCTTGTTTCAAAGTCCGGCGCTCACTTTGATAGACGATCTGGCGGAAATGGATTTCGGCTGTTTTGAAGGAAAGGATCATGGGCAGTTGAACGGGGATGTATGCTATCAGAAATGGATCGACAGTAACGGAGAGGCGCAGATTCCCGGGGGTGAGGCAAGAGAGGCATTTTGCGTCAGATCCTATGCCGCCTTCCTGAAAGCGCTCGGGGAAAAAACGGTCAGCGAGACGATCGTCATTGTGTGCCATGGAGGGACAGTCATGGCCGTTATGAGCAGGCTGATCGGAGGAGATTTTTATGACTATATGACAGAGAATCTGGGGGGATATTGTCTTGACTTGGAGCTGGATGATGAAGGAATTCATGATGTTGCATATCATAGGCTTTGTTCTTGGGGTAATCCTTGACTGGATCATCGGGGATCCTCATTTTATGCCGCATCCGGTCAGAGCCATGGGAAATCTGATCCGGTTTCTGGAACAAAAGCTCCTTGGATCCGATCCGGATAAAAAGGGCAGAAATCCCAAAAGGGAGAAAGCAGGAGGAACCTTATTATGGTTTGCGGTGACGATAGCCTCTGCTGCGGCAACGCTCGTCGTTCTGACCGCTGCATATGTGATCAGCAAATATCTCGGGATCCTTGCAGAAGCGGTTTTGACCTGTTATATCCTGGCTGCACGGAGCCTTTGCACAGAGAGCATGGCAGTTTACCAAAAACTGCAGGTGCATGATACGAAAGGCGCAAGATATGCGCTGTCCATGATCGTCGGACGAGACACAGGCGGTCTTGTTGAAGAAGAGATGATCAAAGCGGCAGTGGAGACGGTGGCGGAGAATACTTCGGACGGTGTGATCGCTCCGCTCCTCTATGCGGCGGTCGGAGGCCCGGTATGCGGGATGCTTTATAAGGCTGTGAACACGATGGATTCCATGCTGGGGTATCACAATGACAGATACGAGTATTTCGGCTCATTTGCCGCAAGGGCGGATGATCTGTTTAATCTCATTCCTGCGCGGATCAGCGCATTGTTTATGATAGCGGCGAGCGGTCTTTTGGGTTTTTTCTCCGAGAGATACAATGGCAGGAATGCTCTTCGCATATGGGTACGGGACAGATATCAGCACAAGTCGCCGAATTCGGCACAGACAGAGAGTGTATGTGCCGGTGCGCTCGGTCTGAAGCTGGGAGGAACCCATTCCTACCAGGGGATTTTTGTGGAAAAACCTACGATAGGGGATGCATGTCGAAAACCGGAAGCACTTGATATCAAACGGGCAAACAGGCTTATGTTTCTGACACAGGCATTGGTGTTTCTCGCTGTGATCCTGTTGCTTTTGGGGATCCGGGCCATATGAGGCAACCGGAGGATACTGCGGGGAAATACCGGTGCATAAGTGCGTGCTGAAAAAAAGATTGTGACGCGGAAAGATATGGATATGAAACATGGCGGAGATATTTATTCAAATAAAGTGAAGATGGATTTTTCGGTGAATCTGAATCCGATGGGCATACCGCAAGAGGTTGCAGAAGCAACCGGGCAGTCTCTTAAGAGGATGATGAACTATCCGGATCCGAGGCAGGATGAGGTAAGAAATGCGATAGCTGAAGCTTTGCGTCTGGAGAGCGGCTGTGTGTATGCCGGAAACGGGGCCAGTGAATTGATCATGGCTGCGGTAAGGAGCGTAAAACCAAAGAGAGCACTTTTGTTTGAACCGGGTTTTTCCGGCTATCTGCACGCACTCTGCGCGGCCGGCTGCAACGTCGATCATCATCTGCTGAGAGAGGAAAACGGCTTTGCGCTCACGCAGGATGATCTGTCCGCACTCAACCGGGATATCGATCTTGTCATTGTGTGTGATCCGGCCAATCCGACGGGCTTAAACGTCGAAAAAGAGATCCTCGAGCAGCTTCTTAAGATCGCCGGCAGGCAGCACACGACGGTGATCCTGGATGAAAGTTTTTATCTGATGTCGGATCAGTCGCTTGCGCAGCCGATGAGCACACGTCATGAGCTTTTGCAAAAATATGACAATGTATTTCTCATCCGTTCGCTCACCAAGCTCTTTGCCGTTCCGGGACTCAGGATCGGATATGTGTTATCGGATACGAAAAATATCGAGGGATTGATCCGGCAGCTTCCGGAGTGGAATCTCTCCGTGGTTGGCGAGGAGGCCATAATAGCGGGGATGAAGATGCTTGCGGATACGGATTATGTCTCGCGCTCTGTCAGGCTGATCCGCGCAGAGAGAGAGTACTTATCCCGGGCATTTACGCAGATGGGACTTACGGTTTATGAGAGCAACTGTGCGTATATCCTTTTGCAGGGACCGCAGGGGCTGTATGAGAAACTGCTAAAAAGAGGAATCCTCATCAGGAGTTGCAGTGATTATATGGGATTGGGACAGGGCTATTACAGAATTGCCGTGAAAGCTCATCCCGAAAACGAGATCCTGACAGAGGTGATGAGAGGAGTCATGCATGAGCTTTGAAACGGTACGGCCGGATGAAATTGAAAAAAGAAGCTTTGAGATCATCACAGAGGAACTGGAAGAAGCCGGGATCCGACTTGACAGTGAGACGGCATTTGTGATAAAACGTTGCATCCACACCTCGGCGGATTT
>JAGBQU010000059.1 GCA_017632755.1 Lachnospiraceae bacterium | reverse complement strand
ATCCGGGATTCTTATCGCAACGAGGTGCATCTGACAGACGATATCCTCTCCGAGCCGCAGACGATTATAAAGCTGGCGATATACCGGCAGGGAGGTATCCGTCCCATCGGAGAGAGCACATTGATCCCGAAGTGGCAGGATAAGGTAAAAACCTGTATGGCGGGAGAAGAGTGGGTGGACTTTATGGACGCGAGCGTGGATAAGGGAAATGCACTTGTCAGATTGCAGGAACTCTTTCAGGTCACAAGACAGGAGACAATGGCCTTTGGAGACAACAACAATGACCTGGGATTGATGCTTGCCGCAGAGGAGAGCTATGCGGTGGAGAATGCGGTCGACGAGGTGAAGGCGGCGGCAAAGCATGTCTGCCCGTCCTATGAGCACAAGGGTGTCTACCAGGTATTAAAGGCGGAATTCGGATTGTAAAAAAGGATAGATTAAGGAGGTTGCTTATGCAGGAATATGATGATGCAGTATTGGAATGCTTTTTAAAAAATCAGGGACAGCTTTTTCCGGAAGCTGTGGCTGAGACCATGGAAGAAGCCGAGGATTTCCTTGCGGAGTGCATGGCTGTGGTCGTGGATTCCGTGAAAGAAGTGTGGGAATACTTTGAGGAGGAAGGGATCGATCTGGCCGAGGTCGACGAGGAAGAGATCCTTGACGCTGAGGAAGTGTTTGACATCGGAGACGGCAGATATCTGATCGTGGAGAGCTGAGACGGCTCACATGCGCGCAAACAGCTCCAGTATGCCGTCCTCGTTGTTGGAATGCACGGTTATATACCCTGCAACCTGCTTGACATCCTCCGTTGCATTTTGCATCGCATAGGAGGTCCCGGCTGCCAAAAGCATGGAAATGTCATTGGCGGCATCTCCCGCTGCGATCGTTCGGGAGATCTCTATGCCCAGATGATCGCTCAGATAGGATACGGCGTTCCCCTTGGATGCTTCCTTCATGCAGCATTCCAGATACAGTGGTGCGGAAAAAAAGGTGTGCAGCTGATCTCCCAGATGCGTGTGGATCGTAGAGGCAAACTTTTCGAGCGCACCCCTGTCATTGAGCGTGAGTGCGAGCATTTTGAACGGACAATAACCGCCGATCGAGGTGAGGTAGGAGACGATATCGGGCTCGATCGCATAGGGCATGTGGATATGCTCCAGATACCTGTGCAGCTCCGGCGTATCTCTTTGGCTGATCACGGTATCGTCCGTGTAGGTGTGACAGTGGATTCCGTTTTTTTCGGCAAGCCCTAATACGGCGGCGACGGCTGAGAGAGGAAGACGTTTTTCGTAGATCATCTGCTCTGCCGCTACGTCGTATATCGCAGCACCGTTAAATGCAATGACATACATATTCTGTGTGGGAAGTCCCAGCTGACCGATCACCCGCACGGTAGCAGGAAGAGGGCGGCCGCTCGAGAGTACGATACGGCCGCCTTTTCCGATATAAGATTTCATTTCTTGCAGTACCCGCTCTGATACGGTCTTATCGTTTCTGAGCAGGGTGCCGTCTATGTCTGTGTACAAAATATCGTAATTCATAAATTCCTCCGAACCGATAGGAAACATTATCGATCTTGCAGATATGTTTTCATGTCTGCCAAAATGGTATAGGGTATAAACAGCTTTCCGTATCCCACCGCGAGATCCAGCCCCGGTTTGGTCGTTCCGTGAAAGTCGGAGCCTCCGCCGATGAGCAGTCCGTATTTGGAGGCGAGAGCGCGGATCTGACGTTCCTCGGCGGGCTTATAGGTGCTGTAGACCGCTTCGATCGCTGCCAGTCCGGCATCCTTGAGCTCACGCACCAGCCCTTCCAGCTTTGCATCGCTTAGGTGGTAGAGGATCGGATGTGCGAGAACGGGAATACCGCCTGCCTGCAGAATCAACTCCACTGCCTGTGCCGGTGTGACCTTTTCCCTGGGAAGATAGCAGGGGGCATGATCGCCCACGTAGCGGTCGAATGCTTCCGGCATACTCCTGACATAGCCTTCCTGCAACAGGTACTTGGCATAATGTGATCTCGTCAGAATGGATCCCGGAAAACGATCCTGTAATTGCTCATAGGTCAAGGGAATACCGTATTCTGTCAGCTTTGCACACATCTTTACATTGCGCAGTGTGCGCGAATCCTGAAAATCCGTGATATATTTTTGAAAATATTTGTTTTTCTGATCGATATACAGCCCGAGTATGTGGACATCTTTACCGAGATATTCCGTTGAAAGCTCGATCCCCGGTATGACTTCCAGCCTGGCGGCATCATCCAGCGCCCGGTTTCTCTCGTCTGCATAGGCAATAGCTTCGTCGAGCCCCAGGGTGGTATCATGATCGGTCAGTGCAAAAGCGGACAGCCCTTTTTCTATGGCATAGTCCACAAGCTCCCTGGGTGCAAAACTTCCGTCCGATCTGTTTGAGTGTACATGTAAATCTACGATCTGCATCAGTCTTCGTCGTCCTCTTTGTTGGCGGTGTAGATCGTGCGCTTTCTTGCCATCTCGTCATTTTCGAGATACTCATCGTAGGTGCTGATCTTGTCGATGATGGTTCCGTCCGGCAGGAACTCGATGATACGGTTTGCCGTTGTCTGGACAAACTGATGATCGTGGCAGGAGAAGAGTGCAACGCCCTTAAACTTGATCAGTCCGTTGTTGAGAGCCGTGATCGACTCCATATCCAGATGGTTCGTCGGCTCATCGAGGATCAGACAGTTGGCTCCCGAGATCATCATCTTTGAGAGCAGACAGCGAACCTTTTCTCCACCGGAGAGGATGTTGACTTTTTTGACGCCGTCCTCACCTGCAAACAGCATTCTGCCGAGGAAACCGCGCACATAGGTCACGTCCTTGACGGGAGAGTAGCCTGTCAGCCATTCCACGATCGTGTAGGGATTGTCAAATTCCGCCGTGCTGTCCTTGGGGAAATATGCCTGAGAAGTGGTGACACCCCATTTGTAGCTTCCCTCGTCCGGCTCAAGTTCACCTGACAGGATCTTAAAGAGAGTGGTCTTTGCATGTTCGTTGCTTCCCACAAAGGCGATATTGTCATCATGTCCCACGACAAAGGAGACATTGTTTAAGATCTTCTCGCCGTTTATGGTCTTGCTGATACCTTCCACGGTGAGTACTTCATTTCCGATCTCGCGATCCGGGCGGAAGTCAATGTACGGATACTTGCGGCTGGAAGGCTTGATCTCGTCGAGCGCGATCTTTTCCAGTGCCTTTTTTCTGGAGGTCGCCTGCTTGGATTTGGAAGCGTTGGCAGAGAAGCGGGAGATGAATTCCTGCAGCTCCTTGATCTTTTCTTCCTTCTTTTT
>JAGBQU010000058.1 GCA_017632755.1 Lachnospiraceae bacterium | reverse complement strand
CCAAATCCAAGATAACATTAAAATCCTCATCCTCGTAGATGGAATTGGTTGGGATATCCCCGTTTGCCAGCTTACAAAAAATACACTTGTCGTCTTTCATCTTTTATTCCTCCGTAAAATCAAAAATCTGATCCAGCATTCTGAGCAATTTAAAATCACCCTTTGTCTTCATATTACCCGCCATGAAGGCCCTCTGAAAGGTAAGCCGGTTCTCGACGATCTCCTCAAGGATATGCTTGGAGACATTCAGATCGACGTCCGCCTTCTCCTCTCCGTTTGCATAATAGCATTCCATTCTCGGTCCGTCCACCTTGATGCACATGGGTTTCTTTTTTTCCTCGATCCGGAAAAGATAGTTTGCCCTGCACCCGGGCTGCGGCTTAAAGTGGGATGTGAATTCGCCCACAAATTCCTCATCACCCGCCCCCTCCGTCTCATCGAGCTTTTCTTTAAAGTAGTTGACAAGCTCCTGAATATCCTCTTTGGATCTCTGGACATAGCCGTCATCCGACGCATACTGGGAAAGCTGCTCGCTCTCCTGCGGTGTGAGATCACTGTTGGGATGTACTGACACGGCCTGCATGACCGTCCATGCGCTTCCGGGCAGGGAACAGGTCTTTTAGTTGATCGAGCGGTAAAGATTTTCCGCCTTTTTCTCGATCAGGTACTGATACTGCTGTGTATTCTCCAAAACAGAGAGATCTGCGATATATCCGCTGATGCCGTCACAGATCTTTCCACCGAGGATCTCCCATGCGGACTCCAGATATGCCCTGTTTTCCCTCTCCCCGTATGCTGTGCTCATCACGACCGGACACATGTATGTCCGCGTTATTTTTTCTTTGTCTCCATAGAGCCAGAGCGCGTCAAGAAAGCTCTGCATATTGCCACCGATACCATACCACTCCACGCTCACCGCCAAAACGATGCCGTCGGCATCCTTTAAGGTCTGCGAAAGCGATGTGATCGCACTTTTCATCTCATACAGATTATAGCGCGTGACTTTGACATTCAGTTCCTCGAGCACCTCCTGCATCGAGTTGATCACATAGAGTGTGGGGTCATCGATCAATCCCCTTCCTCCATAATAGATGTTCACATTCATCTGCGATATTCCTCCCATTTTTCGGAAGTTTTCCGGCTATAAAGCATCATTGCAAGGACAAAGCCCGTCAGGATTCCGCCCACATGAGCCGCATTATTCACATTCGTACTCGTAAATCCCAGATACAAACTGTACCCGATCATAAACAGGGTTCTCACAAGCGTGATATCCTCCACCCTGCCACGGTTGCATATCAGGATCCACAAAAGCGCCCCGACCACACCGTAGACCGCTCCGGATGCCCCCAGCGATCCGACAAAATCCATCTGCACATAGCTGTACGCCAGCGAGAAGAGATTGCCCATGATGCCCGAAACAAAATAGAGCACCAAATACCGGAAATGTCCGCACTTTCTCTCCACGATATCTCCAATGAGATACAAAAGAACCATATTACCGAAAATATGATCCACACTTGAGGGGTCATGCAAAAACATGGACGTCAGGATCTGATAATAGCGCCCCTTTTCCACCACAGCCTTCGCATACATGATCCCGAAATCGTATATGCGCTCTCCCGTAAAGATGCATATAAGGAAGATCAATAGATTCATTGCCACAAGCGTGATATTCACATAGGACCTCTCACGCAACGGAATATGCGCCACATCCTGTTCCCGCAGCGGTACGTCGTCCGTGAATGTGTCGTCTCTCTCCAGCAGCTTTGCAAGATGGTTTTTCAAGCCGTAAAAATCCTCCACATGCCCTTCCGGTATCACAATACGCCTCTTGGTGCACTCTATGACCCAGGCAAAGGGATCCCCTTCGAAGAGCACTTTTGCCTCGCCTTCCTCCTCACAGCAAAACAGTGTCAGAACATGAACGCCCCCGTATCCCCTCTTCATAAACTGCCTGATCAGCTGTGACTTGATCGACCGGCAGATCTCCCTTTGGGAAAATAATCCTGTACGCAGATCATAGAGCAAGATCACATTGGCAAACTGTAACTGTTCCTGCAGGTAAACGGTCAGCTCCTCCTTATTGGACGGGATCCTGTTATATCCTTCATTTATGATTAGATCTTCGATTTGCTTTAGCATTTTATTCTCCAGACATCATCTAAAACTCATTATAACACAAAAAACCTGTCTTATGACAGGTTTTTTGTATATGGAAAGGAAAGTCTGAAAACAGGATCACGGAAACCGGAACCACGCAAAAGCCCGCCTCTGAGTAAGCTGGGAATTATTGCGTTCTGCAATGCAGTGGCCAGGCTCTTGCAACCGTATGCGGACTAGGATCTGTCTCTTGCGCCGATAAGCATGCATAGCGCGAGTAATATGATCAGAATAAGCGCCTGCACCTGCACCTCCCACATCTGCGCCATCTGATATATGCTGCTCCCGTAATAATATCCTTTCAAAGCACAGGTAAACAGCAAAAGGGCAAAGGACGCTCCCGTAAGGCACAGGCAAAGTCCCCGCCAGATTCCGGGGCCGTTCCGCTTCGTCCTTGCGCTCTCCTCCCCGCTGTCTTTTGTGCGCACTTCCTCCCAATCTTTGTCCACACATTTTGCGTCTGCAAAAGCATACTCCTGCGTCTGCTGCACTTCCCGTAAATGTGGCAGGATCTCTCCTTCCTTATGATATGAGTCCTTGGCAGGATCTGTCTCACGGACCAGTTCGTCCACGATCCTCGTAAATATAAAATGCTCGTCCCTCGTCATGCGATACATCTGATATGCCATTGTGACAAGTGTTTCGTCCTCCTGATCGATGTGCTCCAGAAAATACTCGCAAAGCGAGCGTATCTGCACGCGCAGATCCGTCGCTTCATAGGGGTAAAGGCAAAAGGCCGGTGCGCAGTGCGCCTGATCGAAATAGATATAATCCGCGACAAGGAGCAAATGCCCGCCGTCGATCAGATACTCATCAAGTCTGCGCAGCACATTGTCGATCCCGCAAAGGAGCGCCGTAAAACACGTAAGTGTCAGAGGTTCCCGGATCTCCCCCATACTTGTCATCCCGCTGATCCTGTAATACAGCAATCTCTCGTCATTGATGGTGTGGCGGCTCAGCGCAAGAAGTCCGGGGATAGAATTTTCCACCGCCATACACAATGCAAACTCCGCCTCTTTATCCGCCTCTCCCTCGCACAGGATGAGATAACTTTCGTTGCCGTCATGTTTGATTCTTGTCATCATATGAGGTTCCCTCTCTACCTTGCTTCTATGTTTAGACTTTGATCCGCTTCCCGTCTGTTTCGCCCGCTGATCCTGCGACAAAGCCGGATAAAGGCGGCCGGATGACAGCTTTGCGCCCTGCATGTGATCTTTGTATCAGATCTCCCGGGAAGCTTTCCGTTTCCGAGATAAACTGCCTGCGGAAAATCCTGCCGCAGCCGTATCTCGACCGTTACCGTCTCACCCTTTCCCCGGATCTGCGTATTATGCGTGACAAATTCCGCATATGTCGCCTCCGACAGGCGCGCATACTCCCGTTTCGCGATCCCGATCCTCACATTCATCTGCTCCGTCTCTGCCCTCGATGCCCGCAGGGCACAGAGATATGCATTTCGGACAAAGGACGCCCGCGTAAACAGAAAAAGGATCAGAAACAACAACAAAAAAAGGATCGCGAGTATAAGAGGCATGATCAGTGCTGCCTCGATCGCACTGCTTGCTCTAAGTCCGCCCAGGAACCAACAGCGCACCTTGCCCGCCGTCTGATCATGTGAAAGAGAATCGAACGGTTTTTTATTCATAACAAACACATTCCTCCGTATGCAAGATATAAAAAAGGCAGAAACGGGATACCTGTCTTTGGACCCGCCCGCCTGCAGATCAGGAGAATGACGGAAAATACCGACATCAGACAAAATGCCGCAAAGAGCAGGATCATCTGCTCATAGATCCCCAGACACCACCCGAGGATCAGGGCGATCACTGCGTCGCCCATACCGATCGCCTGCCGGCTGAGAAAGGATATCGCGCAAAAAAGAAGTCCTATCGAAGCGCCTGAAAAACGCAGCGGATTTGCCAGATCTCCCACAGCTGTCGTATAGCAAAACGCGGCCACTGCCAGTATACCCAGCGCAAGAACAGGGATCTTTTTGTACTTTATATCCGGATAGGTGAGCACCGCCAGTGAGAAAAGGATCGCTGTCCTTAGTCCTAATTCCTGCATATTATCCTCCTTGCTGCGCCGACGCGCAGTCCGCGCAAAGACGGTATGCCCCTGCATCATCCAAGGGTATCATCCGTATAGTCCGCTTAAGATCCGGGCAGGTTACAGAAGTATGATACCGGTCACCCCGGTCCGTGATCACGAGCAGCTCACAGTCGCTTTTTGCTGCATGGCAGTGCCGGCATGGTCGATACCTGCTTCCGTCCTCGTTTCGGAGCATCTTTACCTGCTCCTTGTCGGTGAGTTTTACGGAGCGCTTCAGATGTCTGCAGCCCCTGTCCAGATGATAAACACTTCCGGACTCTGTCACATACACATAGCGCTCTCCGCTCCCGCCGCCTGACGCCCCCATACGGTTGTCGTAACCGGTAAACGCGCGCACCTTTGCCTGCGACATGGTCCAGACCCTGCCAAAAGGGATCATGGAAAAGCGCGGAGCGACCCGGTAAACAACGATCAGTTCGATGCGGTCTTTCTCCATCAGCCGGGAGAAGGAGTACAGCATCCCCTTACACCCTCCGTCTATCACCGACTGTTCGATCACGGACGCCGTGACATAGTTTTGCACCGATGTTCGCACATAGCTCTCCGAAAATACGACCTTGGTCGGAAGGTTCACCCCCTCCTCCTTCGATCCCGAGATCTGTCTGTACGCATAGCCCTCCACCGCCATCCTGCGCGCTGTCTGATGAATCGCTGCCTGCAGACGCATCTGAATATCAAAGATCTCCATCATTCCCAGAAGATTGAGGACGGCAAACAAAAAGACCGGAACGCTCAGCGCTGCCTCCAGCGTGAGACTTGCCACCGTTTTCTTTGCTCTGAGGGAGGTGAAAAAAGATGTCTTTCCCAACGTTTTTCCGTGTGTAAAATCTGAGAAACTTCTTTGATTCGGACATGTTTGGAGATCCCTTTTCGGTTTGCCAATGTATAAGTTGCATTTTGCGAGTCGAAACCACCCGCCGGTTTTGTCTGTCGGAAAAGACACCTTTTTTCACCTCTCTTCCCGGGCTGCGGCAATCTGCATCCGGCCATACAGCCGCGCTAAAAATAAAAGTATTCCCTCTCGATCACCCATGCGTCCGCGAAGCGACTTCCGGCATAGACCCGTGCACGGACAAAATCGATGCATGCATCCAGATAAAAATTCTGATTTCCCTCCGTCTGCCTTATGTCCATCTCTATGATGTCCATCATGCGAAAAACACTGTCCCTTTCGGGAACCCCCAGAAGAAGGATACGCAGATAATCTTTATAGGATAGCCCGGACTCCTCCATCTCCAATGGATCGTCATCCGCCCCCGGCCCAGGATCTCCCGAAAGGTCACTTTGGAAGTTGAGCATTCCCTCGAGACTGTAATGCCAGGACTTCACATCTTTTATCTGAGGCACCTTTCCGCCCGACAAAAGCTGCTTCACATCATAGATACTCTCCGCATACGCCCAGGCAAACAAAATCGAATATTTGAGTGGCTCGAGCAGATCCGGCGCGCGAAGGATTGCCGCGATCGCGGAAGCTGCCAGCTCCGCCTGTGCCATTTTGCCCGAATCGGAAAACAGATGTACCACATTGGCCGCCTCACGGATAAAAAGCAGCCTGCCGGCCACCCACTTTAAATTCTCCACATCACTGTCCCTGCCAGCGATCACATACTCTGCCTGATAGCGCAGCTTCGCCTTTTGCAGTGGCTCTGTATAGAAGCTGCACTTATCCAGAAGATATTCATGATACCACAGATCTTCCGCCTTGCTCGGTCTGTCCCTGCCCATCAGACCACTGCCCTTCCCGACCGTGCGGCCGGACACATAGCTCCCGGAGTGGATGGTCTCCTTTGAGAGTGCGGACACATCCTCCACCACCAGATGCAGGATCCCGGCGCTTCCCACGGGGACTGCATCCGCCGGATTTTCCAGTCTGACCTCCTCATACTCCGTCTCGCTGATCTTTTTAGGCGGGATCTCCACCGCCTCGAGCCTTTGGCGGTTGGCCCCCCGCTCCGCCTCCACATCCCTCGCGAGCAGCCGGTTTTCATCCACCTTACGCATGCAGCTCTCCAGCCGCCCTCCCAGCTCTTCGAGATAGGAGATTCCGTATTTTTCCTTCATATATGCGACAGCCTGCCGTTTGAATACCGCTCCGTCCTCGTCCGTTGCCCTGCAAAAAGCCGTGATCTCGGTCTGCTCGACGTGCATCTGTAAAAAGTCACAGGGCGTTATTGCACCATCCTCCAGAGACAGATCAAAATTGTCCTCCAGGTAGCCCTTAAGATGTCCTGCCACATGATCGGTGGAGGGGAGTTCTCCGTAACCTGTGTCGATAAAAAAGAGATCATACTGCTCCAGCAGCTCTCTGTGAAACTCGGCAAAGACAGAATACAGTGCCAGATCCATACTGCACTCCAACGACATCATGGCAGCCTGTGATCTGACATTTTCGATCACGGTAAACAAAAGAGAGATCAGCACCGCAAAAACGAGTGCCAGATAAACGGTAACCGATGCCTTTGCATCTCTTTTTCTCCTCATATCCTTTTCCTTCCGCCCAAAAGCAAGTGAATCTGCAATGCGGAAACGTCGATGCCGGCGTTCCCGCCCTATTGAAAGAAACATCATCATCTCTAGATCGTCTTGACCTGAGAGGTTATCGTCTTAAATATGTTCTCGACCAAGGTCGTGAGCTGCTTTTTGAATATGATGACGATACCGATCAAAACCACCAGGATGAGGATCATTTCAACCGTTCCGATCCCGTCTTCTTCCACGATAAGATTCCTTATAAGACTCATAAACAGACCTCCTTTCCGCCATACAACCATAGCGTTTTTATATTTGATAAGACAAAAAAGCAGGCAGCACGATCAATGCCATAACGATCAGGAGCATGAACATCATGGGCAAGAGCAATTTTGTCTCTGCCTCCTCGCCCAGCTTTCTCGCCTGGTTTTTCCGTCTTTCAAATGCCTCCTGTGCCTCCTCCTCCAAAAGCTTTAGCAGATCTTTTGACCCGCGTTTGACATTGCGAGCCAGAAGACCTCCCAGCTTGACATAGGGCGGCAGACGGATCCGCTTTCCAAGATTCTCATATGCCTTCTCCTCATAAATGCCGCTCTCCATCTCATGCAGGGTGATACTCAGTTCCTCAAAACAGGCATTTCCCGGATCGCTCTGCCTGCGGTCGCTTTGGTATCTGTCCAGTATCCGCCCGATCGCTCCGCGCACGGTCATGCCCGCGTTGATGAGCAGCGTCAGCTTGCTGACAAACTCCGGATACTGTGCAAGGAGCTCCTGCTCTTTGTCTCTGAGCGCAAGCTCCAGCTTCTGATCCTGCTGCCTGTGCAGCAAAAACATGCCAAGTATCAAAAGAAGCCCCACAAGCTGCGCACTCTGCGCCTTTTTTTCAACAAAATACACCTCATGCCCTTCCACCTGTGTCGGAAGCCACGCGCGATCCTCCTCCCGGCTCATTTCATCGCTCTCGCAAAGCTGCCTTTCCAGGGACTTCCAAAGCTCCTCCTCTTCGGTATAGACAGGCGGACAAAGAACCACCGGGATCTCCGTCTCTCTCTTCAGATCCCCACATGCCAGCTCGGCGGTGAGCATGACGCTTACAGGCTGCACCAGTTCCTCATTGTATACACTTCCATCCGGATCGATCAGCCCATGATCGCTGCTCATCCAGCTGACCCGCACGGGAGACTCCCCATATGTCTCGGTAAGCACCAGCGGCTCCTTGATCTGATCAAGGCTTTCATTCCCGCCCAGGATCAAGGTGTCTAAATCTCCGCAAAGGGCATCTAAGAAATGCTCCGTCTCCTCCACGGAGTATGCCTTTTCGCTGACCGTGATCGTAACGGGTCTTCGCAGGATCTCTTCGTCTCTCAGATAAGCCGTTGCTTCCACGCTTTTTTCACCCGTCGCAGGTTCGGGACGCAGTATATATCCGCCCTCCCCGATCTGCCTGTCAGCATAGGAAGCGAGGAGCATAAGAAAAATGAGAAGATTTCCCGCAAAGAACACAAGAAGCATTTTACGGATCTTGGAGATATAGTAATCTTCCAAAAGCTGTCCCGTGTTCTTTGCAGGATGTAATCTATTCAAATTTTCCCTGACCTTTTCGGATCGCAAGTGGGCAAACGGGGCTGTCTGATACATCCACTTTGCGGCTTTTAAAAAAATCGCGCCACGCCCGGAGCTGTCCGGGGGAAGTTCCTGTTTGCGGCCAAGAAAAATAAGAACCAAATATAGGATAAAAACAAAGCTGACAAGCAACAGCATGCATCATTTCCTCCTTTCGGCAAGTGCGGGCAGCCACCCTTACCAGAGTCTCGCAAAAATGGCCTGCATGATCTTTTGTGAGAGCAGAATGGATGCCAGATACATAAGCAGACACACAGACATGATCGCGATCCCTGCCACATTGTGATAGAGCACATCAAAGTAATGGGGGCTGCTGACATTGATATATGCGATCATGGCAACCGGTATCGCGTTCATGATCCGCTGTTCGTACCGGCGGCTCGTCAGAGACACCTGTATTTCCCTTTTTACCTCCAGCTTGTCACTGATCGCATCGGCGCTCTTTTGAATGATCTGTGCCAGGTTTCCACCGCTACGCTTTGCAACCGCAAAGATCTCGGCAAAATCCATGATATCCGGCGCCCTGGATCGCTCGGCAAAATCGAGCAGCAGCGTTTCCAATGCGACCTGATTATCCATCTGCCGGATCATTGCGGAAAGCTCCGTCATAATGTCCGCATCCTCCCGATACAAAAGACCGAGATCCTGATAGGTCTCCCTCCACGCATTCTCTATGGAATATCCGACCGTGAGTGCGTTTGCAAAGGCAAGGATGCAATCCCGAAACTGAAGGGTCAACGATTCTCTGCGCCGTTTGATGCATTCCTTTTTTTTGGCTTTCAGATACGGATAAAAAAGTAAAAGCCCAAGCGCGAAGGCGAAGACGGATCTGTAGAAAAGGAAGCTGATACAGGCGATCAGCAAAAGACCGGACAAAAGATAACGAAGTCTCTCTCTCTTTGAAAAGCGGTAAGTCTCATAATCGATCACTTGATTTCCTCCCTCGCTTATGAAAGCTGCGCCGGTTTGGCTTTTGAATCTATAAAATCCCTGCGCGCAGCATTTTCTCCGTGCGCCTTAGCGCATCTTTTCTGTTTAATCTGCCAAGGATATGCCCGTCTGCATCCTCGCCCTCCTCATCAAATGCAAAAAGGGTTCCCAGCAGGATCTCTCCTTCCTCATAACCGAGGACTTCCGCGATCTCGAGCACCTTGCGTGTATGATCGCGCATCCTCCCCAGATGGACGATAATGTCGACACCGGAGGCAATCTGACGACGGATCGCCGGAAGAGGCAATTCCATTCCCATCAGGATCATGGTCTCCAGACGGTAGAGCATATCAAGCGCACTGTTGGCATGTCCGGTGGAGAGGGAACCGTCATGTCCGGTATTAAAGGCCTGTATCATATCGATCGCCTCGCTCCCCCTCACCTCGCCGACAATGATGCGGTCGGGGCGCATGCGCAGCGCCGTGCGGATCAGATCCCTGATCGTGATGGGACGGCAGCCCTCGATGTTGGCATTTCTCGTCTCAAGTCGCACCAGATTCTCAATCCCGTTTATCTGCAACTCCGCGCTGTCCTCAATCGTGATGATCCTCTCGGAGACCGGAATATACCCGGAGAGAGCATTCAAAAAGGTCGTCTTGCCGCTCCCTGTCCCTCCGCTGATAAAAATGTTATAGCCGGCGATCACCAGTTCTCGAAGGAAATCCGCCGCCTCCTGTGTGATCGAGCCAAGCGAAAGGAGCCGCTGCATGTCAATGGGCTGCCTGGGAAATCTGCGGATCGTCAGGATCGGTCCGTTTAATGCAACCGGTGCAAGGACCACGTTTACCCTCGCTCCGTCCGAAAGTCTTGCATCCACGATCGGACTGCTCTCATTTACGACCCTGTTTGACTTCGCCACGATCTGTTGAATGATGTCCGCCAGCTTTTCACCTGTCTCAAAGCTGTGCGCATAACGCATCGTTTTCCCGCCTTTTTCGATAAACACATGATCCGGTCCGTTCACCATGATCTCCGTCACAGACT
>JAGBQU010000006.1 GCA_017632755.1 Lachnospiraceae bacterium | reverse complement strand
ACCGTAATAGTATTTATACCATGGTGCACGTTTATCCTCCTGGTTAGCAGAAGGAATGGCGTTGAAATAGTCATATGTCTGCCCACTGCCTTCGATCGTCAGTTTTCCCGTCACAGGGTCAAAATTCCATGTGGCATCTTCTCCGCAAGTTCCGGAGGTTTCTGCCGCATACACGGTCATTTCTCCTATGAGATTGGTTCCAAATCCCGGCAATAGCAATAACACAGCCATACTCAGCAGAAGTCTGCGCAACAATCCGATCAATCGATTCATCTCATGATTCCTCCTCTTTGGTTTGCCGATGCAATCCCATCTTTTCTATTATAAACCAAAACGTGGAAAAATTCTACGAAAACCGTTGTGATTTACAATTTCAATCCGGCAATTTCACACGCAAAAGAAGCGGGCATTGCCCGCTTCCTTCGCTGAATTCTTATGAGGGGGGAGATAGTTTGAGTTGTGGTTCAACTATCTGATACATATGATAAATCCTGTTTGTGTTCAAACTGTGTTCAAACTCTAAAAAACAAATTAAGAAACTGTGAGGAAAAAATAAAGAAGCGTCTCACCCCAGCCAGTCAAAATGCGTGATGACAAGCTGCAGACTTCTCCTGTTCTGATATTCATTGATCTCCGGATAGTATGCAATACTGACCCTGATGTCGCCATCTCCCGCAAGGAGCCGGCTCACGCGCCCCTCTCCAAAATCCCTTGCAAGATTCTCCAAAAGCTCTCCAACCTTTGAAAAACAGACGGCCTGCACGCGATATCCACTCTCGTCCTGCAGATTCAGCCGGAGCACATTGGCATTTTTTCCAAGGATCCTTGCCCCCACCAGCGTGACTCTCTTTTGCGCAAACAAAGGCCTGGGATTCCCGTTTCCGAACGGTTCAAGCAGCGCGAGCTCCTCCGCCAGCTTTCCCGTCGCATATCCAATGGGCATCACCGCATCGATGTAAAGCTTTTCGATCATGTCCGCATCCGAAAGGGTGCACACCTCGTTGATCCTTGTGCGAAACTCCGCGATGCGCTCTTTTTTGAGCGACAGTCCTGCAGCCATCCTGTGTCCGCCGAACTTTTCAAACACATCCTTGATCTTTGTCATATTCGCATACATGTCGTAGGCCGAAATGCTCCTGCCCGAGCCCTTGACCCCCTCCGGGGAATCCGTCAGGACAAAGACCGGTTTCCCATATCTCTCCCTGAGCCGTCCCGCAATGATTCCTGCGAGTGATTCGTGGCAATCCGGAAGATAAACGACCAAAATACGGTCAGCATCCAGCCCCTGCTCCTGTACACAGGCGATTCCCTGTTCCACACCATGGGCAGTCATCTCCTTGCGGCTCTCATTCAGATCCTTGAGTTCCCCCGCCAGTCTCGCGGCCTCTACACGGTCATCGGTCAGGAGCAGCCGCAGCGCACGGTCTGCCATATCCAGTCTTCCCGTCGCATTGATGCAGGGTCCCAGCACAAAACCGACATGATAAGGAGAAAGAACCGTGTCTGAGAGTCCGGTGACCTGTATCAGTGCCGGGAAGCACGGATTATTTGTGTTTTTCAAATGGCGCAATCCCTCTCTGACAAGGATCCGGTTCTCCCCCTGCAATTCCATAACGTCTCCGACCGTGGCAAACGCTGCCGCCGTCAAAAGTTCCTGCTCCCCCTCGGGGCGGCATGAGCGCATCTTATCATACAATGCTTCCACAAGCTTGTATGCCACATACGCACCGCAGATCGCGGAAAACGGATACCCGCAGTCTTCCCGCTTTGGATCGATGACCGCATCCGCATCCGGAAGAAGATACACTTGTCTTCCCATCTCGTCTACCTCAAACGGAATTTCATGATGATCGGTAATAACAACGGACATCCCCAGTTTTGCTGCAAGCTCGACCTGGCCTTTCGCTGCGATACCGTTATCGCAGGTAAGGATCGTGTCCACCCCGTCCTCCTTTGCACGACGGATGATGTCGTCATTGAGACCGTATCCGTCCGCGATCCGATCCGGTATGTAGGTATCCGCCACGCCTCCCAGCGCATCAAGACTCTTTTTTAAGATAAACGTGGCACACACGCCGTCTATGTCGTAATCCCCGACAATGCGGATCTTCTTTTTCTGTGTGATCTTATCCTTCAGCAGCAAAACCGCCTTGTCCATATCCTTTAACAGCCACGGACTGCCCAGCTCTTTTATGGATCCATGCAAAAAGCTCTCGATGGCGCATTCCTCCACGACATCCCTGTTGCGGATGATCTTCGCAAGAAGCGGAGAGATGCCAAACCGCTGCCCGATCTGTTCAAAATCCGCCTTTTTATTCCATATGATCCACTTGACCATCTTTTTTCTCTATCTCCTTCCTCTCCGCCTCCGTCATACCGCACTGCTCGATGTATGCAGACACATCCGCATGAAACTGTTCCCATGCATCCTCATGCTCCACATAATACTTGGGGCAGAGCTTTCCATTCTCATCATAGTGGCGCAGAACATCCTTTACGTCCAGATCATACGCCGAGATCAGCCATGCCGTCAGATGCACCAGCGACTGGTATGTGGCGTCACTGAACTTACCGTCCTCGCCCGGATGGCAACATTCGATTGAGACGGAATCATAATTTCTCCCCGCCACCGCATACGCGACCTCCGTAAGCGGAATGCACTGCACGATCTCCCCATCGATTCCTATGATAAAATGTGCGCTTGCAGATGTGGTGTGTGATGTCTTCAGATTCTCAAAATAATTGCGGTTCTGCATCGCCGTGGTACCGGGGTTTGCCGTATAATGCACAAAAATATTTTTTACCTGCGGCAGGATCTCCCCCACACGGGAATACTCATTGTATGTCAACAATTCCTCCTGATACTCCGGCGGTTCGTACACTTTCTTTTTTTGCCACATGCCGAGCAGACGTTTCATCGCTGTTTCGTCGGCCACCCCATGCTTATTTGCAAAATACCCGCTCCCGCATCCTTCCAGGCGAAAGGGCAGGATCAGGAGAACACATCCGAGTGCCAGCACACTCGCACGCAGCAGATAGACTTTCATCCGCCGCATCCGCCTTCTTTTTTGCCTGAGCAGACGCCGTCTGCGCATTTCTTCCCGCTCCGGTTTCTCCGAATATGTAACCTCGCGCTGCCCCTGTCCTTCGTAATTCGGTCTATCCATTCCAGCCCTCTTTTCCTTATCCTTGTGTACTGATACTACTGTATACTAATCCGAGAAGGAAATGCAAGAAATCTCAAAAAATCCTAATAGAAAATTAAGCATTGATAATGTAAAGAAAGCTGTCCGGCGGCTGATAACAGCCGGCAGACAGCTTTTACATCTCTTTGTGTCAAAACGACATCTCTTATTAATTTGCAACCTTCTTCTGGATCTTCTTAAGTACAAACCAAAGAGGACCGGTCACGCATACGGATGAATATGCACCGCAGACGAAGCCAACCATAAGCGGAAGTGCAAATTCGCGGATACTGGTCACACCAAGCGCATACAATACCGCAACCATGGCAAATGTGGTGAGCGAGGTATTGATGGATCTTGAGAGCGTCTGTGTGATGCTGGCATTTACAACATCCTTAAGATCCGCCTTTTTGGTGATCGCAAGATTCTCACGGATCCTGTCAAAGATGACGATCGTTGCATTGATGGAATAACCGACGATCGTAAGCATACATGCGATAAAAGTGTTACCCACGGAAACCCTTGCGATCGCATAGAATGCGAGCACCACTAAAACGTCATGCAGCAGCGCAAGCACCGCACTTGCCGCAAAGCGGATATCCTTAAAGCGGAACCAGATGTAGATCAGCATACAGATCGTCGCGATGATGACAGCAATGATCGCATCACGGCTCATCTCCTTACTGATGGTAGCACTGATCGTCTCTGCAACGATTTTGCTCTCATCAACGGAGAAGCTGTCCTTCATTACCTGATTGAAAGCATTTCTCTCATCCACAGTCAGGGTTCTGGTCTTGATGACAACCTCGTTTGTTCCGGACACCTTCTGTGTCTGTACATTTCCGTCACCGGTGATCTTCTCGATCAAAGGCACAACCTGTTCATCGATATCCTCGATGGAGAGATCCTCGTTAAAGGTAACACTGGTGGAGGTACCGCCCTTAAACTCCAGGCTTAAGTTCAACACGTCGCCGGTCTGTGCCTTATTCACGCCAAGGAACACAAAACCGATCAGGATCATTGCAATGGAGATTCCGAAAAAGACTGCCTTTTTGGAAACGAAATCGATCGGCTTTCTCTCCTTTGCAACACCGTAAAGCTTCTCACTTTGTAATCCGATGGCAAACAATGCATTCAGGATCCATCTTGTCACAAACAGCGCCGTTACCATGGACCAGATAATACCGATCGCCAGTGTCTGTGCAAATCCCTTTACAGGACCTGTTCCTTTGATCGCAAGCACGAAAGCTGCGATGAGGGTTGTGATGTTACCGTCCAGGATCGCGGAACGGGCCTTATCAAAACCGATCTTGATACTCGAGCGGACGGTCTTGCCCGTTGCGAGTTCCTCACGGATACGTGCAAAGATGATGACATTCGCATCCACCGCCATACCGATGGAAAGAATGATACCGGCAATACCCGGAAGGGTAAGTGTCAGATCAAATGCATTCAAGGTCAGGAGCACCACTCCGACGTAGCTCAGGAGTGCGATTCCGGCAGTGAGACCGGGAATATAATATACACAGATCATGAAAAGGATCACAATGCCAAGTCCGATGGCACCTGCGATCAGACTGGTATGGATCGCATCCTTACCAAGCTGTGCACCGACCACATT
>JAGBQU010000057.1 GCA_017632755.1 Lachnospiraceae bacterium | reverse complement strand
TCGGATGCTCCGTATTTGTCTGATCTGGCTGCGGCGAAGCATTCACCGTACTATCCCCTTCGGATGTTCCAACCGATGTGTCGGATCCCTCCTGCGGAGTGCTCTGGGCAGGTGCTTCCACCGTCGGAGCTGCAGCTTGCGCAGACGCGCCTACAGGCTTCGAACAGCAATAGTATTCTTTTTTGGACACCTTCTTGTAAGCGGCCACCTTATAATAGTAGGCAGTTCCCGGCTGGATCGTGGTGTCCGTGTAATTCAGTTCCGTTGTCGAACCGAGCTTCGTATACTCTCCTCTTTCGGATGTGCTGCGATAGATCACATATGCAGAGGCTTTTGATACAGCTCCCCACGCCAGTTCCGTAACTGAGGACGCACTCTTGACACTCAGCGTCGGCTGCTTTAACTGCGGATCTTTCAGATCATGCAGCTGTGTCTCCGGATCGCCAAGCAGATTCAGTTCATAATAACAATAGCGCAAAACCTCACCGTATGTCTTATCCGAGAAATTGTTTAAGATATCATTCTTTTCTCTCGATTTGGCCAGAATCACGCCAAGGCTCTTGTCCTTTCCGTACATCGCCTCATCCCAGAAATATCTGTCATAAATCTGAGAAGGTCCTTTTGTACTACCCGGATCACTGTTGTACCAGCCGTATCTGGAGTTTACCACACAGGCGAACGCACCTGACTTGGCACTGGAAACAAGAAGTTCCTCCGCAACGGAATCGTTTTTGCCATACTTTCCATTCGAATTACAGTTATCAAACGAGCCGTCAAAACATCCCTGACTGTAAAGGAAGAATGCCTTTTTGTTTTTCAGTCCCTTGATCTGCTTCACGCTGAGCTTCATCAGGCTGTCTACATTTGCATGTCCCAGATGGTTGATAAGTTCGGGGGACGCGTTGAGCTTCTTGAGCAGCTGCTTCGTCGTCCACTTACCGTCTTTGGCATCACGGTCATAGAGCGTTGACACCTTATATTTGGAAGGGATCTTTCTCGTCTTCATGTTGTTCGCTTTGGATCCCTTGCGGATCTCGTCCTTGTAGGTTCCGCCATAGATAGCTGCCAGCTTTTCAAACGAAGCGGTATCGAGCGTGTGTGCCTCTTTTGTACAGATGAAACTGTTTTCAAACATGTCCGAGTACGTCAAACCTTCACACTCGCCAAGGTAACTTGAAAAACGTGTGATCTCATCGGTCAGCGTTTTTTTCTTGTCAAATTTCCTGGTACTCTTCTTGATCGCAGAAGAGAATTTCTTGCAGTAGTTTTGCAGACAGAGGATATCCTCCGGTGCAAGGGTCTGTGATGTGCTTCCCTTCTCCAGATATTCCTCGATGACAGGTTCATACTCCGCAAGCAAAGAAACCGTCTCGCCAAGGAGGCTCAGGTTGTCAAGGTAAACTGCCTTGACAAAGCTGTTCGCTTCATAATAAAGGGAAACATACTCCGGCTTTATCTTTTCATCGCGCAGTCTCCGGATGGTATTCGAAAGCTTATCCGCATCCACCTGATCCTGCAGCTGCGCTGCAAGTTCCACGGAGCAGCTGATGTTACCGTCCAGCCTCTCTCCGACCATCAGTGCCTTCGCAGCCTTTGTACGGTTCTCATAATTGATGGTCTTTGTGACAAAATTCTGTGCCTCTTTCTTGCTGTCTACCGGCGCACGTCCGACATAGACGTCCGCTTTTAAGTCAACATCCTTTTTGCCCGGACCATCCTTCTTTTCTCCATACTTGTGATTCTTATTATTGTCATAGGTTCCGTCAAGACAGCTGTAATACAGATCCGATGCAATATAGGTCGGCTTCTCGCCGGAGGCCACTGCCTTACAGTAGAGCAGACGCGTCGGCACGATGGCCTTTGAACTGTTGGCCGTATTGTCACCGTCACCGCCAAGCAGCACATATTTCACGCGGTTCAGATTGTATGCATCAATGATAAAGTTGCGGACTTTCTCCGCCTTGTCATATCCTTTATAATTCTTGTAAATTGCCTCCGTCGTCACAACGGCTGTACGCAGTCCTTTTGACTCCTTGTGGTTTGCCAGTTTTTGGAAGGTGGATGAAAGAGACTGGTTTGTGATGATGATATAATCGATCTGGCCTTCTCCGGCAATGGTCTTGCCCGTCTGCGGCTGTTCATCCTCTGCCTTTGCAAAATAGGTGCTCTTAAACCGGCTGACATCCACGTCATCGCCCAAAAAAGCGAGATCTGCTTTTGTCGGCTTATAATCCGTCGTCTTCTTTGCCTTCTTAAAGGTAATGTCTATGGACATATCCTGACAATATGACAGTGTGGTACCCGAGTAGGACATGGGATAGAGTGTGATGGTATAGACAGAAAAACCTCTGATCGTCTGCACACTTCCCTCCGAAGAAACGGATTCCGGATATGTGGAAAGCCCCGAGTAAACACTTGTGTTATAGAAATCGGACTTGGAAAAAACAAGCGTAGTCGAAAGTACCTTGTTCT
>JAGBQU010000056.1 GCA_017632755.1 Lachnospiraceae bacterium | reverse complement strand
GGTGCCGGGCGATGAGATCGTTGGATATGTCACAAGAGGAAGGGGGATTTCCATCCACCGGACCGACTGTGTCAACATCATCAATATCCCTGAGATCGAGAGGAAGCGTCTGATCGATGCCGAGTGGCAGGCGGATGCTTCGGCGGTAGAGGGAACCTACTTTGCGGAGATCCTGATCTATGCCAACAACCGCTATGGTCTGCTGGCGGATGTCTCACGCGCACTTACGGAAAAGAACATCGACATTTTATCGCTCAATACAAGGGTGAGCAAGCAGGGCGTTGCAACGATGACCATCTCCTTTGAGATCAAGAGCCGCGAAGAGCTCAACCGGATCATCGATAAACTGCGCAACATCGATAACATCATTGACATTGAGCGAATGACAGGCTGATATAAAAGGAGTATCTGCATGCTGAAAATTGGAAAGATTCCCATGGGAATGGTTCGGACAAACTGTTATTTTGTATATAAAGAGGGCACAAACCGTGTCCTTTTTATCGATCCGGCAGACAGAGGAGATATTCTGTATGAAAAGCTGACGGAGGCCGGATTTGAGGTGGCCGCCATTCTCTTAACGCATGGACATTTTGATCATATCTGGGGCGTGGCAAAGCTCAAAGAATTGAGCGGAGCAAAGGTCTATGCACTTGAGGCGGAGCGGGAGCTACTGGAGGATGTTCATTTGAATGTGTCTGCCGATGTGGGCAGACCTTGTACGGTGAAAGCAGATGTCTTCTTCAAAGATGGCGAAAAGGTCAGCATTGAGGATATTGTGTTTGAGGTGATCGCAACGCCGGGACACACCATCGGAAGCTGCTGCTTTTATTTTAAAGAGGACGGTATTTTGGTCAGCGGAGATACCTTGTTTGAGGGGTCCGTGGGCAGAACCGATCTGCCCACCGGAAGCGAGAGCGCGTTGATCCGTTCGATCCGGGAGAAACTTTTGGTACTTCCAAAAGATGTGAAGGTATATCCGGGACATGAGGGGAGTACGACGATCGGACAAGAGGCAGAATACAATCCGTATATTGCGTATTGAGCGCGGATGTTTTTTGCGTGAATGAAAATAAGAGAGAGCGATATGATAGTAGTAGATTTAAATTGTGAGAATTTACAATATGACGTGCATGCGCTCATCAACGCGTTTTATGCGGATGAGCAGATCACGGTTCTGACTCCGGAGACGGGTCAGAAAAAAAAGGAGGCTTTGACAGAGCCTTCTATTTATGTGACCGTTTTGGATACGGTCGCACAGGTTGTTGTCAAAGGGGATGCGATTCCGAATCCGGATGGGGCGTTAGCAGGTGTGGATGCGGCGGTTTCGGGTGTGGATGCAGTTTTGTCTGCGAAAGAGAAGCATCAGCTGCAGTTTATCTGGCAATATACCCCACTGGAGCGGCAGAGTGCGGACTGGAAGAAGCATTTTAAGAACTTTTTATACAATGTGTTTTCACAGGTTTTAGACCGACAGCTTCCGTGGGGAAGTCTGACAGGCATCCGGCCGACCAAGATCTCCATGGGACTTCTGGAGGACGGTAAGACGGATGCAGAGATCCTTACGTATTTAAAGAGCGAATATCTGGTGAGCGATGAAAAGGCAGAGCTTTGCCTTGACATCTCCAAACGGGAGAAGCAGATCCTTTCCGGCATTCATTACCGGGACGGATACAGTCTGTATGTGGGCATACCTTTCTGTCCCACCACCTGTCTGTATTGTTCGTTTACTTCCTATCCGATCCGTGTCTTTGAAACGAAAGTGGATCGATATGTGGACTGCCTGATCCGCGAGATGCAGGTGGTCGCAGAGCAGATGAAGGGCAGGATCCTCGACAGCGTTTACATCGGAGGAGGTACACCGACTACGCTATCGGCAGATCAGATGGACAGACTGATCACAAAGCTGAAAGAGTGTTTTGACTTTTCGACCGTCATCGAGTTTACGGTGGAAGCGGGACGGGCAGACAGTATTACCCGTGAAAAGCTGGAGGTGTTGCACAGGCATGGTGTGGGGCGCATCTCCGTCAATCCGCAGACGATGAACGATGAGACACTCCGGCTGATCGGCAGAAGACACACAGTGGCGCAGGTAAAGGAAGCCTTTGCGCTTGCCCGGGAAGTGGGCTTTGCCAATATCAATATGGATCTGATCCTCGGTCTTCCGGGGGAGAATGCAAAGGATGTGGAGGAGACCATCCGGCAGATCCGCGCGCTGGGACCGGACAGCCTGACCGTGCATTCCCTTGCAGTCAAGCGCGCATCCAAGCTTGGCGCATGGATCGAGGAAAATGATATTTCCATGCTGAAAAACACGGATGAGACGATGGAGATCGCAAGACGCGGAGCGCTTGAGATGGGGATGAAGCCATATTATCTTTATCGGCAAAAAAACATGGCCGGGAATTTTGAAAATGTCGGCTATGCGACGGAGGGAAACTTTGGCATCTACAACATCCTGATCATGGAGGAAGTGCAGTCGATCATCGCACTCGGAGCGGGTGCCATCAGCAAGCGTGTCTTTGAGGACGGACGCATCGAGCGCGTGGAGAATGTGAAGGATGTGACCTTGTATATGGACAAAATAGATGAGATGATCGAACGGAAACGGAGATTTTTGTTATCAGCTAAATAAAACAGACAGGTGTAACGCTTATTATGCGTACACCTGTCTTGTTTTTTTTATTATTCGGCGCCGTTCCAACAGTAAGTACAAAGTTTTGAGGGATCGATGCCCACTGCATCGAGCATATCGTCGAGACGGTTAAAACGCAGTGAGGTAAAGTTCAGCTCTTTGCGGATCTCTTCGATCATCTTCTCGTATTTTGCCGATTCGGGATCGGCATATTCCTGTAAAACCTCGTCGGAAACATTCTCGCCTTCCAGTCTGGCAATGACGCGTCTTGCGATCAGATCCATCTCGGAGTTTGAACGGGAGAAGTTCAGATATTTACAACCGTACAAAAGCGGCGGACACGCGGGGCGGATATGTACCTCCTTTGCTCCGCTCTGATACAAAAACTCGGTCGTTTCGCGCAGCTGTGTTCCACGCACGATGGAATCGTCGATCAAAAGAAGGCTCTTGTCCTTGATCAGATCATGTACGGGGATCAGCTTCATCTTGGCGATCAGGTTGCGCTTGCTCTGGATCGTCGGCATGAACGAACGGGGCCAGGTCGGTGTATATTTGATAAAAGGTCTGGAAAAAGGAACGCCGGACTCATTTGCATATCCAACTGCATGTGCTGTACCGGAGTCGGGGACACCGGCGACAATATCCGGCTTGACATTGTCACGCATGGCCATACGCTTGCCGCATTCATATCTCATCTTTTCTACGCTTACCCCTTCGTAAGAGCTGGAAGGATATCCGTAGTATACCCATAAAAAGGTACAGATCTTCATATCCTTGCCTGGATTCATCAGTGTCCGGACACCCTCCGGAGTCGCGACAACGATCTCACCGGGACCGATCTCCCGCACGGGCTGATACCCGAGATTCAGATACGCGAAGCTCTCAAAGGAGACACAGTAGGCATTGTCCTTTTTACCGATGCTGACCGGTGTTCTGCCCATTCTGTCCCGCGCCGCATAAATCCCCTTGGGCGTGAGAACCAAAAAGGTCAGGGAGCCGTCGATCACCTCCAGCGCGTAATTGATACCGTCAATGAGATTTTCCTTCTGATTGATGATGGCAGCCGTCAACTCTGTCGGGTTGATATCGCCGCCGCTCATTTCAAGGAAATGTGCATTTCCCTTATCAAAAATGGACTTGACGATCGCATCGATGTTGTTGATCTTACCAACCGTCGTGATCGCATATGTCCCATGGTGGGAGCGGACGATCAGGGGCTGTGGCTCATAGTCGGAGATACAGCCGATACCGAGATT
>JAGBQU010000005.1 GCA_017632755.1 Lachnospiraceae bacterium | reverse complement strand
GATGATGATGTTCTCGGGTTTCACCCCTGTTTTGCGCACAACAATATCCTCGATCTGCGCTCTCTGGGCATCGGTCAGCTCGCTCATTCCGACCATAACGTCCACCGACTGCTGACTGACGCTTACCACCACGTCATCAAAGCCTTTCGCCTCGAGCATGATCTGTGTCGCACACTCCTTCTCCGCCAGATCCGTCATTGCGATCATGCTCGATACCGCCATCTGCTTCGCCTCCTCCGAGACCGCATCGCTGCTTATGATCTCCATCAGCGTCTCCTTATTTTTCGCTCTTGTCTGCTCCTTTAAAAGATTTGCACTCTCCAGAGATGTTATCCCGGTTGTACTGGTAAAAACCGCCTCACCCGGCACATCATCAACCAGGGAACTCTTTGCCGTTTCACTCTCCTGCGCAGTCAGACTCACCGTTTCCTGATCCGGTAGCTGCGCCGGATCGTCGCTGACATAGAACACCTCTTCATCCGCCTGTGCAATCGCCTTTTCCGTTTCTGCCGCCATATCCGCGGGTTGCGCCAAAGTCGCGGCATCCGGACGGTCAAGATAGTCTGCCCCCTCCTTTGTCGCCTCGCTGTCAAGACTTCCGATCTCCCCGTATGTCTGCAGATCTTCATCCGAGATATCGTATACTCCTGCCAACTCATCGCCTCCCTCCGGGGATGCATCGGAAAGATCCGTGATGGCGATGCCGCTGCCCGACTCTTCAAACTGCGCGGAATTTGTAACCATGATCTCATCCGAGATCTCTTTTCCCGTAAAATTCAGATAGCCCGCTATCACTATCATCAGTGCAAGTGCAGTGATCATGATCTGGTTTCTCTTCCAAAGTTTTTTCACATTCACGCTTCCTTTCCAACTTACTGTTCTCTCATCTTTACTACTTTAATCTTATGTGGATCGATCGAAAATAATGCCTCGATCACCTCGATAATCTGACGTTTTACCACCTCATTTCCTCCGCCCTGCGCAACCACGACCACGCCGCGCACCGCCGGGCTGACCTGCTTTGCCACAAAAGGGATCTTATGTCCCAGTTCATCCTCCGTGTATACGGTCTGCGTTTTTTCGGAAAGCTCCGCAGTATTTTTGTTTTCCCCATCCTTTCCTGTCTCATACACATTTTTCCGCTCGCCGGGAATATCCTTTTCCACCACTTTTGCAAAGGTTTCATTGACGCTCACAAAGACCTTTACCTTGCCCGCATGATCCATGCACGAGAGCACTTCTTCCAGCCGTCTTTCCAGACTCCTGCAGTATGCATCCGCCGAATTTATCTCGCCGCCGTTTTCCTCATGCGCCACCTCACCGCTTCTTTCGTTGCCGCTGCGAACCGTCCGCGTTCCGGCGACCCCGCTTCCCATCACGCTCGCCGCCTGTCCCGTCACCGCCTGCTCCACGGTCTTTTCCGGCACGGCGATCAACATCAGAAGAAGCCCTGCCAGAAAGAGGATCGCAAACCTGTCCTTTCCGATCTTACTCAAAGATATCTGAAATGTCCGCTTCATCCGGTATCTGTCCCTCCCATTTTTTTGAAAGTTCCCTCTCCATCTGCATTTGCCCCTCCTCCACGATCTGCTGCAGCTGTTTTTCAAAAGTATGGATATCCGGCAGCCCATCTGCCTGATCCATATGCAAAAGTCCTGTAAGCGGGATCAAGATCATTGCCAGGCAGATCAGCCCCGTGATCATGTGCAGATACGCCTCATACTTTGACGAAGGGCACAGTTTTTCCATTGTCTCCGCGATCAGCAAAAAACAGCATATTCGCTTAAGATATTCCATCCAGACAGACATTCTTCTCCCCCTCACATAGATCATCCCGTGCTCAGGCGCAGCATCATCGTAATGGTCAGCGCAAAGACAAGCACGGTAAAAAAAGCGATCTGAAACAGCATAAAAAATCCTTTTCCCGCCTGCTGCAGCATATGCATCGTCCGCTTTTCCCCCACCAATCCGACAAAGGCAGAGGAAAGATGCAATGAGGCAAAAAGAACAAACAGCCGAAGGAGCGGCATGCTGCACACGATCACCAAAGCAACAAGGGCACCGCCTCCCATACAACTCTTTACAAGATCCGCACAGCTGAGTAACATCTGTGTTGCGGAATCGGACACATCGCCCACGACAGGGACCGCCCCGACCGCTTTTCCCACCATTGTCCTTCCCACATGATCGACCTTGGCCAGCAGGACAGATCGTACAAACCCGCCTCCCAAGAGGAGGGAGGCAAGAAGCTTAAGTCCGTTTCCCACGCCCTTTTCGAGCAGATTCACGATTCCTTCAAAACGCTTTTCATCCGATATGGCGTTCATAAACACAAGAAGAAGGTAACATCTGGTCAGCGGCAGAAACAGGCGAAGAAGGATCTGCCCAAGCACGTAGATCACCAGAAACATAAACTGATAGTAACCATATGCCGAGAGCGTGCCATGTGAAACTCCCAGACTCATGCAAAGTACCGGCAGGATCACCTTCATAAAATCAGATACGTTCATCACGGTCGAAGTGCAGATCTCCTGCGCCGCATCAAACCCGTGCATCAGGATCAGGGAAACAAGCAAGAGAATAAAATATTTGGCCAGCTGCATTGCCTGCTTTCCCTTAAAGATTCCTGTCGCAGCCTGCAAAACCGAGGCAATGACACCATAGAGTATCATTGTGACAAACAGATACCTGCTCTCAGAAAGACCATACAGCAAAGATCCTTTGAATGCCTCCCATATAAGAAGGAAATTCGCATCGCCTTTGCCGCTCATCATCCCCACCACGACCTCTCCGAACTTCAGGTTCCTCTCCGGCAGGATCTGCTCCAAAAAAAAATCTACCTTTTCCAGTTCAAAGGGTTTTATCAGCTCATACGCATTCATGGCACCATCCCCTTTATTTCCTCCAGCAGCAGCATCAGGATCGGAACACCGAGCAAAAAGACAGAAACCTTTGCACACAGTTCCACCTGTTGTGCCAATGTCTGAAAGCCGGCATCTTTGCAGATGCCCGCACACAGCTCGCACAGATATGTGATGGCGATGACCTTGATCAGGATTTCCAAAAACTCCCCATACTGCCCGAGGCTCTCCTCCATCTGGCGGTACATTTCTTTCAGCCCCGAAAATTCG
>JAGBQU010000055.1 GCA_017632755.1 Lachnospiraceae bacterium | reverse complement strand
CCCGAGCCGATACGGCTGGTCGCCTCATCCACAGCCTTTGCCATCGCATGCACCCGTCGCATCGTCATACCCCGGTATTTTTGCAGATAATCCGCTGCCAGAAGATGCTCCGCATGTACCGGAAGTTTTCCCTCGAGCAGAGTGCTTATGGCTTCGTCACTGACCTGTGCCACCTGGCGGATCGAGCGAAGGCTCTCCTTCTGATATGCTTGCTCAAGCTGCTCATCCAACTGCTCATCCTGCAATGTCTGCGCGAGCTGCTCCACAGTCGTCTCGTCATTTAGGCGAAGGGTCAACAGTTTCTCCGGTTCCAGATGATCGTAGATCTGAGCGATCCTCTTTTCGTAATATCCCTCGATCTGACGGTTGATCAGACTGTCTTCGTCAACTACCGTTTTCATACCGCCAAAAGAATCGTCTACCGTGTGGTCCAATGGTCCGGCGGCCTTGGTCCGTACCGCCTTTAGCAGATTCATCAAAGATAAACTCTGATCGGCTCCCACAACGGCCCCAAGCGATCGGAAATCACTTTTCTCCACCTGCCGGATCAGGCGGAAGATTCCGATGCAGGCTTCTTTTTCCTCTTGCGTGATCTGCTTTTTGCGATCCAGCTTGTATATAAATTTCCCGAGTTTGTCGATCTCGTCTTCCTTCGTCTGTGGGATCTTCTCGAGATAATCGTAAAGCTCATCCAGCTCCATATATAGCGGATTCACACCTTCCCGCACCATGTAAAGGGCGTTGGCCGGCGTCAGCTTTTCCATCACACGCTGCAAAGACATGTCCGCATTTTTGACAATGGCAACGCTGTCTTTGTTGACAGGCATCTGGTTATATGCCAGGATCCGGACTGCACGGCTGTTTGCCTCGCAGACCTCAAGTCCCATATCCTGCAGCAGGAATTCCACATTGCGGAAGGCTTTCCCGATCGAGTCGCCCAGATCACTTCTCGGTGCGGTCATCATCGTCTCATATGCCCGCCCGGCCTGCACATACTCCTGTTGCAGGCTCTTTGCGCGTGCATGGACATCATTCAGGGATAGCTTTCTTTGCAAAAAGGCAAATCTTCCGATGGCATCGATGGGCATCTGACGGATCTCATCTGTCTTTTGCAGTGTCTCGCCCAGAATCTGCTTTCTGCGTTGCGCCATGTCGATCGAATCGGTCCCGAAAAGGATCTGTCCCTCCATCTTTTGTGCCTGCCTGAGTTTTTCGACGACATCCTTTATGGGGGCGGTGTCGATCGAGAAACCTCTCTTCAAAAGCCGGACATTTGCCTCTGTCGTCATCCGAAGCCGGATTTCCTCGAGCTGTCTCTTTGCGTCTGCAAAACGCTTTTCGTTCTCACCGGACAGGGAAATGTTTCCCTCCGTAAAGGCGTTTCTGTTTTTGATCATATTGTGAAGGGAGAGCCTCTCCCCTTTTTCTACGGTATACCGGATCGCGTAATCCGAGATCCCACCGGTCTCACGGACAAGTCTCACAGCGTCCTGATACAGGCTGGTGTCCTTGGAAAGACTTGCATCCTGCGGCCTTTTTCCCTCCGAGATAGCGATTGCGATCGCATCGATGATCTTCTCCGGCTCAAGCGGATCGCCAAGTTGCTTCAGATCGTGAAGCCGGCTCAATGATTCGGTCGTGAGCGCGATCCCGCTCTCCACAAGCCATTTGGCTTCTCCAAGCGTCTCCTCATCCGTAAACAGTCCCGATTCTTCGATGATCTTCTCCATCTGGGAGGAGAGCTTATCCGCGTTGGCACCGTCTGCCTTCCTGCCATAATATCCGGCAAGATCATCCGCAAAATATCCCATGGCCTGCGTCTTGTCATTCGCCACGCTCTTGTAGGTGGCAAGGTAAAGATTTTCGATCGTAGGCTCCTGTGCATTGGAGATGATATATTTGCGTGCTCCGTCCGACATGCTCGGAATCTCCTCAGCCTTGGAAAAAGCATCGATCGCACCCCTTATATTCTCCTCGGTGGTCGGAACATTGTGTGCCTCAAGGCTCCTTGTGATGGAGACCGCCAGCGAAATGTCACCTGTGATCTGTGCAAGCTCCTGCGTGGAGAGATCATCTGTGTATCCCACGATCACCTGTCCGCTCTGAGCCATGGTCGCTTTGATCTTGTCGACGATACTGACCACCGTCTCCACATCGGTATGCCCCACACGGTAGCCTTCCTTCTGCAGCTTGGCAAAATCCTGCGCAGACATAGAATTAGACATCACGGCCATGTAATTGCGCTCCGTTTGTATATCCCTCTGCGAAGCATCCAGTCTAACATCTTCTGCGGTCTTTCCATGACCTGCGTAAGCGTTGTTATCCATAACATTGCCAGAAATGTCTATCTTGTAACCCATCCGATTGTAAACCTTACCGGTTTCCGATGATATTTTCTGTGAAATTTTACCGCTGCCCTCCGAATTCTGCCCGGAATTTACATTATCAAAGATTATCTTCATATGCGATACCCACTTGCAGCTTGTGTCCCGGCAGTAGCCGCCTTTTGCGGTTGCCGGTATGATTGTCGATTTCTATGTTTTATATTTCGGCTTTTTTTCCGAATTCTTAACCTCGGGGCGCACATGAGATGACAAAAGGGCAGATAAAAGGCCGCAGCCTTACCGGCTCCGGCCTTATCAAGTATTCTGTATCAAAGTTTAAAGCGCATTACTTCCTCATTGAGTCTGTGTGCAATATCCCTATTCTCATTTGCCTGCACTTCGATATGTGCGACCGAGTTGATCAGATTGGCCGCCATCTCGGTGACATTTACCACACCGTTCGCACTCTCCTCCACAGCGATCTTTTCCACCGCCAGGCTCACAAGCCCTTCCTCTGCATCCCGATAGGAGAAAAATACGATCAATGCACTGATCAGCACAATGATCACGCTGGTAGGGATCAGGATCTTCCCCCTGATGCTTATCTTTCTCACTTTCCAACCATTGTTCATATATACACCTCCTCACCGGTGCTTCCGGTTCTGTATATCCGTATCACAGGTCTCGTCCTGCATCATCTCGTATCTCAATCTGCTTCCTTCGGTGATCTCCGGCGGAAGGAGCGCCCTCGCCACCAGCTTGGTCTCCTCCGTTTCAATATCAGTTCTGCGCAGATGGGCATAATCTCCGTCTATACCGACGACCTCATAAAACCATGTTTCCATCCTGTATCCCCCTTCAATTTCTTCGCAAAACTTCCCTACTCTCTGTCTTTTATATTAACACATGAGTGATACTATTTCTATTATTTTCTGATGTTTTGGCAAGAAGATTCCCTATTGATCCGCGCAGATGTCGTCATCCGTTCAGCCCCTCCATGCGCAGTCTTTTACGGATCGTTCCTCCCACAAAAAAAGCAAGGATCATCTTGATCAGATCACCCGGAATAAAGGGGATCACCCCGGCTGAAAGAGCCGCAAAAAAGTTCATTTCCGCCTGCCGTGCCAGCCACGTCGTGCCAAATGTGTAACAGATGACCGTACCCAGGACCATCCCCGTTACGTGCACAAAAAAACGATCGGATCTGTCAATGCAAAGCCCCGCGATCGCCGCCGTAAAAATCATTCCGATCAAATACCCTCCGGTGGGGCCCAAAAGCTTGCCGATGCCACCACTGAAACCGGAAAAAACAGGCATTCCGACCATACCCAGAAGCAGATAGATCAGATAGCAGATCGTTCCTCTTTTGCAGCCAAGCACATACACGGCAAGAAAGAGTGCAAAGGTTGTAAATGAGATCGGCACCGGGCTGATCGGGATGGCAAGTGAAACCGGCCCGAGGATGCAAAGCACCGCCGCCATGACGCCAATCAGTACCATCTCCCGTGTGTGAACCATTGTTTTCGTTGTCTTGTTTTTCGTCTCCATTTCCGCTTTTCTCCTTACATATTTTTCCTGATGTTATAAGACAGTCATCGTAAGTGTAGTACGATCTCTTTTGCTTGTCAACTTCTTTTCTTGTTACAGGTTGACAAGCATGACAACAAAGAACCCGCCAAATGACATCACATAAAAAGGTAACATCACTTGTCGGGCCGATTTTGTCGTAGATCACTTTGCTTTCAAACCCTTTACTTTCCGGTCACCGAAACCTTTTTGGGAAGTCCGCCCTTCTTGATCATAGCTGTTTTATATTTCATAAGCTTTGTCTTGGGAACCTTCACCTTGACTTTGACGGATACGCCTTTGAAGGATGCCTTTCCAAAGGTCTTGATCTTTGTTCCGGTGATCGTGATCGTCTTCATACCCTTGCATCCGTTGAAAGCATTTTTGCCGATGGTGACCACATTCTTGCCCAGTGTAATATTCTTTATCTTCTTATCACCCTGAAATGCATTGTCGCCGATGGTTTTGAGCGTATTACCCTGAATCTGCACCGTAAGAAGTTTCGGACAGTTCTTAAAGGCATCCTTGCCGATGCTCTCCACACTCTTGCCGATGGTGACCTTTGTCAGTTTGGAACTATCGGCAAACGCATTATCCCCGATCTTGCGCACATTGTTGCCGATCACTATTCTTGTGACACCCGGCGAATCCTGCAGAACCTGATCCGCGATCTCAACGACCTGTGCCTTCACACCACTCTCAAGCATTACCGTTTCCGGAATCTTAACCGTCTTGACTTTTTCCACATTGTTGTAGATATAACTTACTTCAACGCACGCACCGTTTATATAGGTGACTTCATAATCCGCATATCCGTCGATGTCCGACTCGATGGAACCGACCTCGAGAAACTCTTCATCGTCCTCATCGTCTTCATCATCCCAATCGTCGTCATCATAATCGTCTTCGTCATCGCCATCATATTCATCATCGTCTTCGAAGTCATCGCCATAATCTTCGTCCGTCGTCGCGAAGGAATTCTCTGACACTTCCGCTTCCGCAGGAATCGTCCATCCGAATAACATAAGGGTCAGAGCCCAGCATAATAGTTTCCATTTTGTCCATATTTCTTTCATACCCTGTACCTCTTCCTTTCCTTATACTCCCTAACCCCTTTTGCCTATTTTATCACATTTTTCTTGTGTACACAATAATATGTATTGTTTTATCAATAGTCAATATCTACAATAATTGTATTGACAATTTGGTTGATTCTTCCTCGCTCAGAAAAACGAACGAAACAATGAAAAAAAACAACAAAAACAGCACGGCAAGGAGGCTTTTTCACCGCCTCGGATGCCGTGCCGTCTATGCATATGTGATCATGCCGGATCAGCTCAAATGCTGTCCTTCCGATTTATTTTTTTGCTTTCTTGACCGTCACGCTCTTGGGAAGTCCGGCCTTCTTTAAAGCAGCTTTATATTTGGAGAACTGCTTCTTTGGCACCGTGATCGTTGCCTTGGAACTGATCCCCTTGAATGCTCCCGTTCCGAAGGTCTTGACCTTCGTGCTCGT
>JAGBQU010000054.1 GCA_017632755.1 Lachnospiraceae bacterium | reverse complement strand
TTTGCATCGGGCTTTTCTTATCAAGATTGTATCCGAACCGGATGAGTAAGACCTTGCTGCTTTGTCCGATGTCCATGCAGCAAAAGAAACAGTATATCCGGACCGGTTTTGTGATAAGGGTGGTCTTTCCCTATGGGCTGTTTCTGCTCCTGGAAGGGGCGACGATGCTTGTCATGCTAAACCATCGGCTGGTGCATGCATCGGAGATCGTGTTGTGGGCGGCCAAGGCATGGATCCTGCTGCTGAGTCTGATCAGTGTAAATATCTACTGCCAGCCGATCGACCCCATTCCATATGTGATGGGCAGGAAATACCGCCTGCCCGGGAATTATGAGATCTGGAATATCCTGGTGCAGTTACTTGCTATTTTCGGAGGAATGATCCTGGGCTCGGCGATCACCGATCAAAAGTCGGAAACGGTCTTTGACATCGTCGTGGATCTTATCCTGGTGGCGATCATCACCGCTCTTTGCATCAAAATAATCGTGACATATGCAGGTCCGGTTATGGAGCAGGCCGTTTCCTGTGAGTATCGTCCGAGACTTGAGAAAGAGAGAAAACGCGGATGAAGATCAGTGTGAGTCAAAGCAGCTCGCTTGCCATCTATGAGCAGATCGTCAGCCAGATCAAGGATGCGATACTAAAGCGGGAACTTTCGGCGGGACAATCGCTCCCCTCGATCCGTGCGCTGGCAAGTGAACTGGAGGTCAGCGTCATCACGACCAAGCGTGCCTATGAAGAATTGGAAAAAGAAAATCTGATACGCTCCGTGCAGGGCAGAGGCTTTTTTGTGTGTGAGGCCAATACGGATTATCTCAAGGAAAAGCAGTTTGTGGGACTGGAGAAACGGATGGGCGAGCTGATCGGAGACTGCAGACGCGCCGGCATGACAAAGGAGGAACTGCTCCTGATGGTCCGCGAGCTGTGGGAGATGTAAGTATGTATTTCACAGCATGGGAAAGAAGATGGATGTTTTCATGCCGGTGGAAGGTAAGAAAAAAGATCGATATATGGTAGTGGAAAGGTAATTAGCCGATTATCATGGGATACTTAGGCTATGTGTGATGATATGAAGGTAGAATTTAAAAATGTAACAGGAACGGGCAACGGATTTCGCCTTTGCGATATCAATATGGAGATCCGGGAAGGATACCTGACAGGACTTGTGGGAAAAAACGGTGCAGGAAAGACGACGTTGTTTCGCTATCTTGTTGACCTTGCCATAAAGTTTCAAGGGGACATTTTGATCGACGAAAGAGCTGGCGCACTAAGCGATCCGTCGGTCAGAAGTAGAATCGCATATGTGTCGGAGGATCAGCAGTTTGTTATGGAAAAGACGGCAGAGCAGAATGCGCAGCTCTACGGCATGCTGTATGAGCGGTTTGATCTGCAGCAGTTTAAGGAGAATATGAGAAGGCTTGCCGTCTCGACGCGCAAGTGCCCGGGACAAATGTCCCGGGGAGAATATCTTCGGTTTCAGATGGCGTTTGCCATGGCACATGACACAAAGCTTTATCTGCTGGATGAGGTAACGGCCGGTATGGATCCGGTGTTTCGAAAGGATTTTTTTCGGCTTTTGCATGAGATCCTGCTGCAGGAAGATGTAGCGATCCTCATGAGCAGTCATATCGAGGAGGAAGTGGGGGTACACATGGATTATGTAGTGACCCTGGATGAGGGCAGACTGGTGTCCGTTCGGGAGACGGTATGTAAGCAGTCAGGAAGGAGTGAAGACAATGGGACGTGTGAGAGCTTTTGATGGGCAATTGCGGCAGCTGTATTATGATCAGTTTGTTGCATATAAATTATTGGTGGTGCTGCTGGGGGGCTGTGCAGCCATGCTCATGTTTATACCAATCCCATTGGATGTCAGCGATCTGGAATATGTACATTTTATTCCGGCGATGCTGTACGGAATGGCAGTTTTGTTTTATCTGAGGCCCTATATGGTGATCAATGAGAAAGGGAAAACAGTCTCCATCTATCAAAAGTTGCGCTATATGCCGGTGTCAAAAAGTCAGATCCGGAACGTGCGACTGGAGTATCTTGCAAAGTTCTGTATTCCCATGACCGTGTTTAACATCGTGGCTGCGCAGCTGGGAGCCGCTTTGAGTCATGAGTGGTGGATCGGTCAGATCCTGTATCCGCTTGCAATCAGCGCATTTGTATGGATTTCGGGAATTCTTGATGTGCATTGGATTGGAATCGGAAGAAATGGATATTTTGGGGGAACTCGAAGAAGATAGGCATTTCGGCAGGAAGGAGTATAAAAGTTGAAAACAGTATTGACAATCATGGGAGGCTATTGTACAATATACCATGTTGCGAAACATGTTATCGTTATTGGTGGTATACTGTTTTGCGCATATCAGATGTGCGTTTAGCTCAGCTGGATAGAGCGTTTGGCTACGGACCAAAAGGTCGGGGGTTCGAATCCTCTAACGCACGTGAATCATTGAGAAACAGGAAAGCAATTTTGCTTTCCTGTTTTTTTCTTCTCTGTTTGTTTTCCATGGTGCCGCGGCATGATATAATATGTATCATGAACATGGTAAGGCATCCGTATATCGGTGGGGAGTGTGAGCGAAACGGTACCTATATGCTCCACTTCTTTAAATGTCAGCCGGCGCTCAACTATGGCTTCTTTAAGCCGCCCGAGAGCTGGCAGAAACCGGTGGATGATAGCGCGGATGCTTGCGCCGCAATCCTTTGTCGTGTTTGAAGGAGAGCATTAGGGGAATGTCTCACAATTCGCGGGTGCGTTCGAACAAATGAAATAATATGGCAAAAGCAGATGCAAAATCTGTATATTTGTGGTAATATATACAGAAGTATGGTACATACTGATCAAACAAATATGGAGGGAGAAAAAATGGGATTAATCAAAGCAATCGCCGGGGCGATCAACGGAGTTGCAGCAGATCAGTGGAAGGAGTATTTTTACTGTGACGCGCTGGATTTCGACGTATTGGTCAAAAAAGGAAGACAGAGAGTAAAAGGCAAATTTGGAACTGCGAACAATGGAAATGACAATATTATCTCAAACGGTTCTGTTATTGCTGTCAATGAGGGACAGTGTATGATCATTGTCGATCAGGGAAAGGTCGCAGAGATCTGCGCAGAGCCGGGAGAATTTTTGTATGATACATCCACAGAGCCCAGCCTTTTCTATGGCAATCTGGGAGAGAATATCAAGGCAACCTTCGCTCAGATCGGAAGACGTTTTACGTTCGGCGGTGATACCGGAAAAGATCAGAGAGTATATTTCTTTAATACAAAGTTTATCGAGGGCAACAAGTACGGAACGGCAAACCCGGTTCCTTTCCGTGTAGTAGACAACAATATCGGATTGGATGTAGATATCTCTGTTCGCTGTAACGGTGAGTATTCATACCAGATTTTTGATCCCATCCTTTTCTACACGAATGTATGCGGAAACGTGACAGACGAATTCAGAAGAGACAAGATTGACAGTCAGTTAAAATCAGAACTTATGACGGCTCTGCAGCCGGCATTTGCCAAGATTTCCGAGATGGGCATCCGTTATAGTGCGGTTCCCGGACACACGATGGAGTTGTCGGATGCATTGAATGAGGTGCTCTCCGAGAAGTGGGGCAGACTGAGAGGTATCCGCATCGTATCCTTCGGTGTCAACACGATCAAGGCGTCTGAGGAAGACGAGGCTATGATCAAGGAGCTGCAGAAGAATGCGGTTCTGCGCAATCCGACCATGGCTGCAGCTACGCTCACGGCTGCTCAGGCAGACGCAATGAAGGCGGCAGCATCCAACACGTCAACAGGACCGATGATGGCGTTTGCAGGCATGAATATGGCAAATCAGGCAGGCGGTATGAATGCGCAGGCTCTGTTTAACATGGGTGCTCAGCAACAACCTGCACCTGCTCCTGCACCTGCACCCGCTCCGGCGGGCTGGACCTGCAGCTGCGGACACACCGGAAATACCGGCAAGTTCTGCGCGGAATGCGGAGCAAAGAACCCTGCCGAGGACGCGGGCTGGACCTGCAGCTGCGGCGCTGTGAACAAAGGCAAGTTCTGTGCGGAATGTGGAGCAAAGAAACCTGCAGGCGCACCGCTTTATAAGTGTGACAAATGCGGATGGGAACCGGAGGATCCGCATAACCCGCCGAAATTCTGTCCGGAGTGCGGTGATATTTTCGATGAGAACGATATCCAGTAAATTGTTGTAAGCAGTTTTTTATTTGATA
>JAGBQU010000053.1 GCA_017632755.1 Lachnospiraceae bacterium | reverse complement strand
TTGCCTCGATGATCGTCATGCCCGAAACATCGATATCTCCCAGAAAGATACCCTCCTCGATCAGATCCTTGTTACGGGCCGCCGAGGCGTCGCTGACAAACAGACCGACTGCCAGTACAGCAGCCGTCATAAGCAAACAAAACTTTTTCATATTCATAACTCGCTCCTTGTGCTATACTGTCTAAGAACAGCAAAAAACGATGATCAAAAGATACCGACTACCGCGATCGCAGATGGAACTACCATCGCTAAGATCAATATCAGGATAATGATCGTTGAAACTGTCTTTCGAGTCTTTTTATTATTCATATTAAGCATGTTGTTCTCCAATCTGCCGCATGCGGCAAGTACCTTGTTTCTTACTGAAAGGATATTATAAATGAAATTCCCGTTTTTGGCAAGTTTTTTAGTCTTTGTCATCTGGCTTACGTATGAACTGCATAAATCCAAGAAAAAAGAGCAGGCCATTCTCTCCGAATTCTGGCAAAAAGAGGAGGAAGCCAACAATGTCCGCAAAAAAAGTCTGGACGGGCTCTCCTATATCACCATACCGTTTGAACGCCTTCCCCTGGACACGGCACTCGAGAACGAGGATATTCGGCATATCCATGAGAAGCTGCGTGCCCTTTCCACTGAGAAGATCGTAAATCTGACCGGCATCAGCAATACCGATCTGAAGCTGACCTACGGTACTGCCAACATCACGCCGCTCACGCAATATGACCAGAACTATACTTTGCTCGCCAGTACCGTCTACAGCTGGGGGGAACTCTTATATAAGGAAGGGTTTATCGATCAGGCCAAACAGGTATTGGAATTCGGTCTGGAGACCGGGACCGATGTCAGCGGGAATTACAAGCTTCTGGCAAAGATCTATCACACGGAAGGATCCCTTGACAAACTGAGCAGCCTCCGCGAAAAGGCACAGGGGCTTGATTCCATCATGAAAACGACGATCCTTCAGGCTCTCGAGGAAATCTCCCAAAGCGAAACAGGATCCCGTCAATAAAACGGCTGGCTTCATTTCTGGTCATTTTCGTAAAATCCAGATACTCGGGGGAGGCCGGATCTATATACCTTTCGGTGAGCTGATGAGAATCCAGGATCTTCCGGATCTGCTCCAGCTGTTTTTTGGTCACCGGACTCTCTTTTTTGATGCGATAGATGAGATCCGCGACTTTAAAACAATCCGCCATCTCCTCCTTGCGAAGTTCACACAGTTTCTCATAGACCAGAAACGTTGCCCGTGCATCTTCACACGCCCTGTGCGGCTGATATGCGATCCCAAAATATTCACAAAGAGCAGGCAGGCTCTTGCTCGGCAGCTCGGGAAGACAGCATCTGGCGATCTTTAACGTATCGATACCCTGCCTCTGAAACGGAAAACCGGCATTTACGGCTGCCCTTTTTAAGAAGGAGTAATCAAATAAGATCCGGTGTCCGAGCAACGGATGCTCACCGGCAAAGCGGATAAACTCACCGATCACATCCCCGATATACGGCGCATCTGCCAGATCCTGATCCCGGATCCCGGTCAGCTCCTGCACCTTTTCGCCAAGTCTGCAGCCCGGATTCACAAAGCACTCATATTTCTCCGTGATCTTTCCATCCACCACCCGGATCGCACCGATCTCTATGATCTTATCTTTTTTGGGATCCAGTCCCGTCGTCTCAAGATCAACTACCGTAAATTGTTGACAATACATGAATTTATGCCTCTTTTTTTCCCGTGTAGTATGGTTTTCCAAAACATTTGTCGTTTTTGTTTGCACTGTCTGTAATTATATGTAATATTTTTTATATAAAAACGCACATCCAAATCAGGTACCTGATATTTCAGAATAATTTCTCACTTCAGCATCATCCCCGCAAGCCAAACGCTTGCTGCAAGCCCGGCCAGCGTCGCAAGGAGCGCACCGGGAAGAGTAAATCTTGTCCTGCTCACCTTCGCTGCCATAAAATAGACGCTCATCGTGTAAAAGATTGTCTCCGTGCTGCTCATCATCAAAGAAGACACATATCCGAGGTAGGAATCCGGTCCATACTCCTTAAAAATGTCCAATACCAGTCCCGTCGCTGCAGAGGAGGAAAACATCTTTACCAAAGTAAGCGGTACAAGCTCGGCAGGAAAATGTAAATGAGAAAGCACATCACCCAGCAGATTTCCCACATAAGTCAAAAAACCGGACGATCGCAGGATACCGACTGCCACCATCAGTCCGATGAGCGTCGGCATGATCGAGACGACCGTCCTCATGCCATCCTTTGCACCTTTTAT
>JAGBQU010000052.1 GCA_017632755.1 Lachnospiraceae bacterium | reverse complement strand
TGTACTTTGCCCTCTCATCGACACCCGCTTCGTTTTTGCCATAGCAGGTATTTTCCATATCGTCAAAATAGAGACTGCGTATCTCATAAAAACCGTCCGTCGCGTGCTCATCCGGCAAAAGAAGCGGCGTGGCCGCACTCCTTAGGAGTTCACACTGCGTAGCGCTGATCAGATATTTCTGTTCAAAACGATACTTTCGTTTTTCCTGCTTTCGTCCTGCTTGGCGCATACTCATTCCCAACTCCGCATACGATCTCATCATTTCCTAAACTGTAGTTCCTTTTGAAAGAAAGGATCCCCGAGAAGCTGATCCAGCCATTGCAGCCGCTTCTCGGCAAAGCGTTTCATCGCTTCCACATCGAGGGTATATCTGCCCTCAGGGAAACGCAGCATCTCGCGCGCATACGCTCCGCTGCCCACGAGACTGTCATAGATCTCATCCATACGTCCGAGCACATGCTGCGTGGAAAAAGCACCTTTTCTCCAGCGTTTCCACGTCTCGGAGACGATCCGGCGACTGTCCTGCACATCCTGATCGATCATCCTCTGTGCCGGCTCCCAATGGATCAGATCCTGCACCACGCTCTCCTTAAACTCGGCATAATACGCGTTGTCCGCGTAGACATCGCCGAAGGAGAGATTGAGATCCCAGGGGATAAAGTATCCATAGGACTCGCCGTTTTGATCCTTTACAAGATAATAATAGTTTTTTGCATAATTGTCAAAGCCGCCGATCGCATTATAAAACAGCCAGTTCTCCAAAACATTGGTCTGATCCGCGATCTGCGTGATCTCTTCCGCAAAAGCCGCATCGCCTGCCTCCAGGCACTCAGCAAGCTCTCGCAGGGGAGCCCACTCCTCCTCATTTTGAAGGATCGTGTCACCCTTAAGATAAAAGCCGCCCCTGTAATCGGGCATCTTCGGATCCGGAAGATCCCCTGCAAAGTCCTGCGAGAACCATGCGGCGGTGTATTTTTTCTTATAAAGACGCTCGATAATCGGATGATCGGCAGCCATCTGTGAAGAGACGGACTGCAGGCCAACCTGTTTGCGATCGATGGGATGCATCAGTCCATAAAGCCCCATGTAGCCGTCATTCATAAACACTTCCACATACGCAACCTTTGTGCCCCACACCGCCCCATAGGGATTGCTCAGCGCACCGGTCTCATTCCAAAGCTCGTTTGCCAAAAGATCACGGATCTTGCTGTCATCCGCATACAATGCGTTCAGGATCCAGTCGTCATCGTCACGAAGCCCGAGAAGATTTTTATTTTCCTTTGTAAAGGAGCCATCCTCCTTGCGGGAAAGCAGCTTGAGGCGAAGACTCTTCTTATCATATGCAAGGGATGTGTTCCCATGAAGTCTGGATGTGGTATAGCAGGTCTTCACCCAGTCTCTTTTCGTGAAAGCATCATAAACCTTTAGTTCAAACACAGGCATCTGATCCGCTGTCAGATACTGCGTCGGTGTAAAACGCATCAGTGAGGTACCCGTCAGCGTCAGAAAGCACGCCGCATAGCTGTCCTTTGTAACGATTACGAGAGGGATCCTTCCGTTTTTTTTCATCCATTCCCGCTTCGGGACATCCCGATACTCCATGAGAAAAAAGACATCCGCATCCTTATCGTCCAGCCTGGCCGTAAAAATGCCCATCTCATATTCCTCACTGCTTTGATCGAGCGGAAGATAGAAAACGTTCTCCTGTGCCAGAAACGGAAGCTCCTCCCCCTCAAAGAGGAGGGAGACACGCAGCCCCTCCTGAGTGGAAACATCCGC
>JAGBQU010000051.1 GCA_017632755.1 Lachnospiraceae bacterium | reverse complement strand
GTTCACGCCGCGCAACGGCACCGTCACTGTCGCGCTGGACTCGACGGATAATAGCAAAATCCGTCTGACGGTGAGTGACACTGGCAAGGGAATCCCCATCGAGGAACGGGAACGCCTCTTTGACCCGTTCACTCAGTCTGACAACGGTGATAACGGTGTGGAAACCAGCGTGAATCTGTCTCTCGTCAACCAACTCGTGCAAAGCCTCAACGGAACCATCACGGTCGACAGTGAGTTAGGTAGAGGCACGATGTTCACGATCGAATTACCGATTCAGGCCGTCAATCGGGCCAGTGTTGGCACCTTTGACATAGCCAACAAGCGGATCATCAACGCCGACGTGAACAAGCAGAAACCCCTGGTGTTCATTGTCGAGAACGACGAGGATGTCGCCTACTTCGTTGCCAACCAGTTGAAAGAGGACTATGAGCTGAGGTTTGCCCACGATGGCCAGGAAGCGCTGAACAACGCTTCGGAACTCGTGCCGGCCCTCATCATCACCAGCATCAAGATGCCCGTCATGGACGGCAAGGAGCTCATGAGACGCCTTCGCCACAATCCCACGCTGAGCCACACCGCCATCATTGCCATGACCTCGATATCCACCGAGTCAGAGCGCCTGTCTTGCCTGGAGGCTGGTGCCGATGCCGTTATCGTCAAGCCGTTCATCTCCGATGAGTTGAAGCTACATACCAGAAATCTCATCCGTCAGACGGCAACCGGCTGGACGATGGAACGTATGGGTAAGGTGGATCTGACCATACTGCGTCTGGCGGTTTACGAGATGAAGATGGACGACACCATTCCCGTATCCGTTGCCATCAATGAAGCGGTCGAACTTGCGAAGAAATTCGGACAGGATGAATCGCCCTCGTTTGTCAACGGTGTTCTGGCCAAATTCACAAAGTGATATTTATGCCGGTCAATGCAGCTGGAGGCATCATGCACAATGTTTATTCCGTCTCACAGGTGAATACGTATATCAGAAATATGTTCATGCAGGATTTTATGCTTCAGTCGATCGATGTGGAAGGTGAGGCAAGTAACGTCAAGTATCATTCCTCGGGACATATTTATTTTACGTTGAAGGATCCGAAAGGGACACTGGCCTGTGTCATGTTTGCAGGCAATCGCGCCGGCCTACGTTTCCGCATGGAGGAAGGGCAGAAGCTGATCGTATCGGGCAATGTGGATGTCTTCGAGAGGGACGGCAGATATCAGCTCTATGCAAAGAGCATACAGCTTGCCGGCGGCGGAGAGCTTTTTGAACGGTTCGAGAGACTCAAGGCGGAACTTCTGGAGATGGGAATGTTTGACGCGTCATATAAGCAACCGATCCCCGGATATATAAACACGCTCGGGGTCGTCACGGCACCTACCGGTGCGGCTGTGCGTGATATCATCCGGATCACACAGAGAAGAAACCCCTATGTGCAGATCGTCCTGTATCCGGCCATCGTGCAAGGGGAGTATGCGGTTGCGAGCATCGTAAACGGTATTCACGCATTGCAGCAGTATGGTGTGGATGTCATGATCGTCGGAAGAGGCGGCGGATCGCTGGAGGATCTGTGGGCATTCAATGAACGTGCGGTCGCGGAGGCAATCTTTAATTGCAGTGTGCCTGTCATCTCTGCCGTTGGGCATGAGACGGATACGACAATCTCTGATATGGTTGCCGATCTGCGGGCATCGACCCCTTCGGCCGCGGCGGAACTGGCGGTCTTTGACATTGACCAGTTCAGGGAAAAATGTCGTAATTATTCAATCCGGTATCAGCGCATGATGCGCAATACCGCTGACCGCTATCAGGGACGTCTGGAGCAATTCCGGCTTATGCTTGAGCACCGGAGTCCGCAAAGCCGCATAAAGGAGCAGCGGATGCGCACGCTTTCTCTCGAGGAGAGAATGCAGTCTGCCATGCAGAGGAAGCTGTTGGAAACAAGGCATACGATCGAACTGTTTTCGCAGAGACTGCAGGGGGCATCGCCGCAGAATAAACTGCAGGGAAGTTTTGGCTATGAGCAGACGGCGGACGGGAAAGGGATCTGTGATGTGAGCCGGGTAAAGCCCGGAGATGAGATTACGATCTATTTAAAGAGCGGGAAGCTGAGAGCCGCTGTCACACAGACGGAGGCGTTCGCGTCGGCAGATCCGCATGATCGGGAATAGGAGCAGGATATGGCACAGGAATTGGAGCAGGATATAGAGCAGGGGATGGCACGGGAAACGGATGAAAAAGCGCTCTCCATTGAGGAGGCTTTTGAGCAGCTCGAGCAGAAGCTGCAGATCCTGGAAGACCCGGAGATTTCTCTTGAGGATGCGTTTGCCACATATCAGGAGGGCATGAAGCTGTTAAAACACTGTACGGAATCGGTGGATGCAGTGGAAAAGAAGGTGCTTGCGATCAGCAAAGAGGGAGAATTGTATGAGTTTTAGTGAAAACCTGGAACAGAGAGTCCATGACATAGAGGGGGTGCTTGCAAAGTATCTACCCATCGAGCAGGGACCGGCACAGATCGTGCTCGAGGCGATGAACTACAGTGTCAATGCGGGAGGAAAAAGACTGAGACCCATGCTCATGAAGGAGGCTTTTGTGCTGTGCGGGGGAGAGGGTGACATCGTGGAACCCTTTATGGCCGCACTTGAGATGATACACACATATTCTCTGGTGCACGATGATCTTCCGGCCATGGACAATGACGAGTATCGAAGGGGAAGAAAGACAACCCATGTGGTCTACGGAGAGACGATGGCGATCCTTGCAGGGGATGCGCTCCTCAATTATGCGTTTGAGACGGCATGCAAGGCGTTTGCCCGGAACCCCGGGAATGTGAGGGTCGAGCGCGCATTTGAGATCCTTGCAAAAAAGGCGGGGATCTTTGGAATGATCGGAGGCCAGACGGCGGATATCCTGGCGGAAAATGCAGGCGAGGATGTGGATCTGCAACGCCTTTTGTTCATACATGAAAAAAAGACGGCTGCGCTGATCCAGGCAGCACTTTGTACCGGCGCCGTACTTGCGGGCGCGGATGAAGAGACGGTTTCGCGGTTGGAGCTTGTGGGTTATAATGTCGGAGTTGCCTTCCAGATCCAGGATGACATTCTGGACGTGACGGGAACACAGCAGGAGCTCGGTAAGCCGATCGGGAGCGATGAGAAAAACAATAAGACTACCTATGTCACGCTTGCAGGTCTGAAAAAGGCAGGCGAAGAGGTAGAAAGGCTTTCCGAGGAGGCTGCCACGATCCTGGAGGCATTTCCTGTCAGAAACCCATTTTTGGAGGATCTGATCCGGGAATTGATCACACGCAGAAAATAGTTGCGTAAGAGGAGTTATACCGATGTTTATAGAGCAACTGGAAAAAGAGAATGATATTAAAAAGATAAAGGCGGATGATCTTCCCCGGCTTGCGGAGGAGATCCGGGAATTCCTGATCCGCAAGATATCCGTTTCGGGAGGTCATCTGGGCTCGAATCTGGGAACGGTGGAGCTGACAATGGCTCTCCACCGCGTGCTGGATCTGCCGCATGACAAGCTGATCTGGGATGTGGGACACCAGTCCTACACGCACAAGATACTCACCGGAAGAAGAGACGGATTCGAAGGGCTGAGAACCTACGGTGGAATGAGCGGCTTTCCAAAGCATAAGGAGAGTAATTGCGATGCCTTTGACACCGGACACAGTTCCACGTCCATTTCTGCGGGGCTCGGTTTTGTGAAGGCCCGGGATCTGCAGGGGGAGGACTATACGGTTGTCTCCGTCATCGGCGACGGATCCCTTACCGGAGGTATGGCATACGAAGCGCTCAACAATGCGGCGCAGCTGGAAAAGAATTTTATTATCGTGCTCAATGACAACAATATGTCCATCTCCGAAAACGTAGGAGGCGTGTCCGCGTATCTGAACACGATCCGCACGGATGCAAAGTATCTGGAACTGAAGGACAGCATTTATTACAGACTTCTCGATGTGCCGCGATACGGACAGTCGGTGGTCAAAAAAATACAAAGAGCCAAGAACAGTTTTAAACAGCTGATGATTCCTGGCATGTTCTTTGAAGATATGGGAGTGACGTATCTCGGACCGGTGAACGGTCATGATATCCCTGCACTTGTCCGTGTTTTTGGAGAGGCAAAGCATGTAAAAGGTGCGGTGCTTGTCCATGTCATCACACAGAAAGGGAAGGGCTATGAACCCGCAGAGAGACATCCGGCCAGATTTCACGGTGCGGAGCCTTTTGAGATCGAGACGGGACTTCCCACAAAGCCCCGCAACAAGGCAAGCTACACCGATGTATTTGCAACGGTGATGAACAAGCTGGGGGATCGCTATGACAACATTGTGGCAATCACTGCGGCCATGCCGGACGGAACGGGACTGAAGCGATTTAGAAACCGCTATCCGGATCGGTTTTTCGACGTGGGGATCGCAGAGGAGCATGCGGTGACTTTTGCAGCGGGACTTGCCGCAGGCGGGCTAAAGCCGGTCGTGGCGATTTATTCGTCCTTTTTGCAAAGAGCG
>JAGBQU010000050.1 GCA_017632755.1 Lachnospiraceae bacterium | reverse complement strand
TCTCTTTCTGAGATTATTTCTTTTCAAAATAATGTATTACCAGCAGAACAATCACCAGCGGACCGAGAATGGGCGCCAGAAACGACAGAATCGAGAACACAAGGCCAAGCACGAGTAACAAAATGACCAATGCGATCAAAATGGTCAGCCAGCCCGGCATTCCCATGATCAGCCGGATGCCCTTATCTCCGATCCAGCTTCTCGAGAAGCGCCCCTGTGTTTCTGCATCGTCACCCTCTCCGTCATAGACAACAGACGCATCCGCACTCGTCGTCACGCTCTGTTTGGCACTTACAATGCTCTTCGCGATCAATGCAGGGCTTCCGAGCTGTGCAAGTACAGTCTCCGCATCCTCTCCTTTTTTGATCTGCACATCCAAATAATCTTCATAATAGCGCACAGTCTCATCTATGACATCCGGATCGACCCTCCCCGATAATGATCTCCTCAGTCCATCCATAAATTCTCTTCTGTCCATCACAATTTCCTTTCTGCCTTGTTATAAAAGCGGTCCGAATACGCGCAACACATGCCCGATCCCCCTGGTGATCAGGGGAAATGTTTTATAAATTTCCGGCGTGATCAACCGACATTGCCGCAAAGTTTTTTGAAAATCGGTCTCTATGTCACGGATCTGCGGATTCTTATACAGATACGCTGCACATTCAAAATGTTGATATAAGCTGCGGAAGTCAATATTGATGCTCCCGACAACCGCCTTACAGTCATCAGACACAAACACCTTGGAATGCACAAAACCGGGTGTGTATTCATAGATCTTCACCCCTGCCTCCATCAGCTGTCTGTAATACGTGCGGGCAATATAAAAGATCGGTCTCTTATCCGGGATATGCGGCAGCATCAGCTTTACATCGATTCCTCTCTGCGCCGCGAAACACAATCCGACGATCATCTCATTATCCGGGATCAGATAAGGGGTCATGATATGCACATAGCTCTTGGCCTTATTGAGAATGTCAAGATAAACACGCTGTGCGATATCTTCCTTATTGAACGGATCATCGTTGTAAGGGATCACAAATCCCGCTTCCTTTCGAGCCGGTCCGGAATTGGCATTTCTCAGATATCGTGCGTAGTTTTCCTTTCCTGTTTCCGACACATTCCACATCTGTAAGAACATGACCGTAAAGCTTTTTACCGCATCTCCGGTCAATTTGATCGCGGCATCCTTCCAATGGCCGTGCATTTCGATCTCATTGATATACTCATCCGCGAGATTAATGCCTCCTGTATAGGCGACCCTTCCGTCGATCACAAGGATCTTGCGATGATCCCGGTTATTCTGGTGTGTGGACAGCAATGGTTTGATCGGAGAAAAAGTCTTGGCTTTGATCCCGAATTCGGCGAGTTTTCCGGCATAGTCATACGGAAGATTCACCAGCGTGCAGGTTCCGTCATACATGACGCGGACTTCCACGCCCTCCCGGGCTTTCTTTTTGAGGATCTTAAGCACATTGCCCCACATATATCCTCTTGCTATGATAAAGTACTCCAGGAAGATAAAATGTCTGGCATTCTCAAGTTCACAAAGCAGATCCTTGAACTTCTCCTCACCGAGTCCGAAATAGGTCACCTCGGTGTTTGCGAATGTCGGAAAATAATTGATATGTTCAATATAGTGACACATATCGTCAATATCTCCGCCGTCCTCACGGACCGCAGCGAGCACATCTTTGGTTGTATGCGAATAGTCCATGGTCTCCTGCACACGTCTTTGCAGCTTCCGCCTCAGCTGCAGGTTCCCCGGATTGGTCTGCACGAACAGAAAGAGCAGCGTTCCAAACACCGGAAATGCCGCGATCGGTATGATCCACGCCAGCTTAAAGCCCGGATTTTCTTTGCTGTTTACAATATAAATAATGATCAAAACGGAAAGCATCTGCAAAACGGCAAGACCGAATTTTGAGTATACACCCATTCTTGCAAAAAGCCAGAACAATAACAGGATCTGCATAAGAAGCATTAAAATGATGATCATCGTTCTGCCAAACACAATGCGCCACAAAAGCTTCTTACCGCTCTTTTGCGCCCTGATCCTTCTGTTTAACCCGTTTCTCTTTTCGGATACTTCGATTATTTCTCTATTTTCATTTCGCATACTTTTATTCTTTCCCATATCCGTCGTCTCAATCCATCTGTTGTTTGGGCGTTATCCTCCTCTTCATCCATATAAAATATGACAGAAAACGCTACATTTTTCTAGTATTTGCAAGAAATTTATGGTATTTTAAGAATATCAGCAACTACGCAGAGCCGGGCGCGTGATATATGGTTGCGAAGCACTTTTTGTGAATGGGGTTCTGAATAGTCGCAAATATCGCTGCTTGCGGCCGGAGGTAAAAATGGCAGAGTATCTATCTATCGGAAAAGTTTCAAAGCTCAAAAATGTCAGCATCAAATCACTCAGATACTACGACGAACTCGGAATCTATCGTCCGGCATATATCAATCCAAAGACAAACTATCGTTATTATACGAGGCAACAGCTGCCGCTGCTCGATGCGATCTCGCTTTGCATCGAGATCGGTATACCGCTCAAGGATTTTGATAGATATAAAGATGAACGTGGAAATGTAGATCTCCACCGTCTTTTGTGCGACGGCAAAAATCTGGCAGAAGAAAAGATAAAGGCGATGGGACGCCGCCTCGAAACACTTTCACAGACGATCGAGGAACTGGAAAACCAGAAGGATCAACCGGTCTTTCCGGTCAAAAAGCTGCCGGTACGCCATGTGCTTACCATCCCGTTTGATGAAGATACCTCTGCTTCCCACTATGCGCACAGACTTCTCAGCCTCTTTGTGCAGGCGCAGAAACTGGGACTGAAGGCTTCCTATCCCTCCGGTTTTTTATATGAACAAAAAGGCGGAAACATCAACCGCTACGTATTCCTCATGCTTGACAGCGGAAAGCCATCCTCCCTCACACTGCCCGATGAATATGCCATCTTTACCCTCAAAGCAGGTCACTACTATTATCTGCAGGAACAGTCGCATCAGATCGAGCAGGCTGCGGAGCTGTTTGCACGGATCCCGGAAGCAGGCGGTGACTGCCTGTTTATCGAATCGGATCTTCTGCAGGAAAACGAAGTAAACAAATTTGAATTACAACTGCTACAGCTAAACTGATCATGCTGCAGATGACAAAGCCAAGGACGGTCATATAGGGTTCCTCTTTTGTCTCATACGCGCTAAAGCACAGATCCTGCAGCTGCTGTCCGTTTATGAGTCTTCCCGGGGAATAGGCATCGTAATTGCCCGTCTTGTAAGAGAGAAAAACCAGATTCTGATCCGCCTCGCCGGATATCTTTAAGATCCTGACCGTGTAGATGTCAGGATTTTTTAGTTCCTCCATCCCCTCCACGACAAGTCTGACAAAATCATAGTCTCCGTAATCCCCTGCACGGATCCTGTCCGTTTGCAGCGGGCGATCCTGCGGATCCAGGAGCGTGATCTCATAGACTGCATCGTTGCTCTCCCCCATTAAGTTGCGCACCTGAAAGGAGAGATGATTGAACGGTCGATTTACATAAAATGTCTGCTTCCACTCTTCATCCGCCAAAAGTTCATCGGTATCTCCCCACTCATAGATATATTGATTCACAACGGCATCATTCGTCACAACCGTGTCTTTTACAAACTTCGGATAGAGCATCCACGCCAAAGCCACACAGGCGATCAGATAGCACGCCGCAAAAACCCGCTTCGGCTTCTGACCGGATAGAGCCTCCCAAATCGCACCCGGCCTCTTCTCTTGCGGCATCCGGATCCCTGCAGCAAAGGGAAACAGAATCGCAAAGGACAGGCTGTAGATCGTACCCGCCTCCCATATCATGTGAAAACAAAAGGCTCCCGCAATCGTCCACAAAAAAGTGACCGCAGATACGGTTTTTTTCTCCCGCAGATCTCTCATAAACAAGGAAACGGTCAAAGCGATCATACACAGCAGACAATAGACATAATTGATCTGTATCAGGAAACCGATCCCGTCCGATTTTCCTCCGACAAGATACAGATTGGCCTCGTTATATCTGTCACTCACGCCAAGCTCGGAGCGGTATCCCGCCCCCGCATCCGCAAAGGTCAGTTTCAGCTTGCGCAGCATCAGGGACGCATAGCCGGCCACGCCCAGTTCCGAGGTGCGCGCGCGAAAGCTTTCCATGTTGGCCTCTCGCTTTTGCTCCCGTGTGGGATAACTCATGGTCAGCTGTTCATCCAGGATATTGTACTCTCCCGTTCCTCCGGCTCCCATGTTGATCCAATGGATCGCCGGGAACGCGGTATCCGTATAGTCAAAATCAATATAACGTTGCTGCGCGGTTTGGTAGATCGTCAGTGCGAGCAGTATCCCGGCTGCAAGCCCGGCTACAGAACATCCGGCACGAACAAGCCGGCTCTTTTTATCTGTCATGTTTTCCTGATCTTCCCAGTTACAGGTGGAAAGCACCAGATAAAGAACTCCTGCCATGCAGGCAAGAAGAGTCGTCGCCCGGAGTCCTATCCCGGCCGCCAGGCACACCCCAAGTGCAAAACAGGTCACGAGACTCCCGACCCGTGAGCGCTTTTTGTCAAAGATCCCACGATACATCAGATCCAAGATCAAAGCAAGGAACGGCATTGCGAGTGTATTGGTGTAGTAAAAGGGAACCCAGATCACAAAGAGCGGATTGATCACGATACAGAGCAGGATCCTGCATGCACTCCGTAGCCCAAACATTCTCTTTGCGGATCTTGTGACGACAAGCACGGCTGCATCGACCGCAACCAGGTTCACCAATCCGAGCAGCTCGGTCGCACCACTAAAGTCAGCTCCGACAATCCCCACAAAACGCCCTGCGCGTAGAATCGTTGCCGTCAGAAGCAGGATGGGGTAGTTGTTGGTATACCTTGCAAAATAACCGTCCAGATGATCCGGAGACACCTTGCCCGTCTTACACAGACTGATGGCCTCATCCAAAACCTTAAGTGCATCATAGCGCAGCCGGATCTTCATACCGAACAAAAACAGAAGCTGCACGGCGATCAACAGACAGAAAAGAACGGCCATCACAACTGACAATGTCTGATCCCCACACTTTTTTGTAATTCGGTCTGCAAGCGCAAAAAAAAGCGCTATGGTCAAAAGCCCGAGCAGCATGAGAAAACCTGTCAACGCCGGAGCAAAACATTCCGCCGCAAAAGGGATACTTCCGCATTCCAAAAAAGCACAGGCAAACACATAAAGAAACATCCCAAGCAAAATGACAAGGGATGTCAGGTATAGCATTCCTTTGACCTTATTCCACAGGGAAGCAGCCACAGTATTATCCATCTCATCCTCCCAAATA
>JAGBQU010000049.1 GCA_017632755.1 Lachnospiraceae bacterium | reverse complement strand
GTGATCGTGCGGGTCACCGCTTTCTTCATTTCAGCGCCTTTCTTTAGCATGAACAACACACCGAGGCGTTTAAAGGTGGGCCTCGGGATACTGGTGGCATATATTCTCTATCAGGTCACGTGGCCGCATGATGCGGTGGAGTACCTGACAGTTCTGGAGTATGCGATCATTGTCATAAGAGAGGCGATCGTCGGGCTTATGATTGGCTTCGGAGCGAATATCTGCAGCTCGATCGTTCTGTATGTCGGGCGGATCATAGATATGGAGATCGGTCTCGCCATGGCGAATCAGATGGATCCGACAACGAGAGAGAACGCATCCATCTCCGGCGTGTATTTGCAGTATATGACGACGCTCCTTTTGCTTGTCAGCGGATTTCATCGCGATTTAATTCAGTCTCTGGCAGAAACCTACACACTGATACCGGTAAACGGGGCCATCTTTAACAAGGATGCGCTCTACACCTCATTTATCCTCTTTTTGAGCGATTACTTAAATATCGGTTTCCGCATTTGCCTCCCGGTTTTCTGCGTATCGCTCATTGTCAATGTGGTGCTCGGGATCATGGCAAAATCATCCCCCCAGATGAACATGTTCGCGGTCGGAATGCAGATCAAGGTACTGATCGGGCTGTGTGTGCTCTTTTTTACCACGGCCATGCTTCCCTATATTGCGGATTTTGTCTACACGGAGATGAAAACGATGGTGGTGCGTTTGGTTGAAGCGATAATGCCCGGCTGACGGCACAGGTTGGTGGTGTGACGATATGTTAGAGTTGGATCTGCAGTTCTTCGCAAAGGAAGGACCCGGAGGAGAAAAAACAGAAGAACCTACAGCCAAAAAGCTGGATGATGCAAGAAAAGAGGGGCAGGTTGCCAAGAGTAAGGAAGTGGCGACGGCACTGATCCTTATCGCGCTGTTTCTCACGTTGCGCTTTACGGCCGAATTTTTGCACACCGGCTTTTTGACGGCATTTGACAAGGCATATGACCGGATCCCGGAGCTTGTGAAGCTCCCGATGGGGATGATCGCCAGCAAGGATATAGGCCTTCTCATGAGGGATGGAATGATCTCGATCCTTATCCTCATCGCGCCCTTTCTTGTGATCGGATATGCGGTCGCCTTTTTGGCGGATTATATGCAGGTCACCTGGAAGATCACATCTAAGCCGCTGCGGCCTAAGTTTAATAAACTCAATCCCGTCAGTGGCGTGAAGAGGATTTTTTCGTTAAATTCTCTTGTGGAACTTCTCAAATCGATCCTGAAGATCGTTCTGATCTCTTACATTGTATATCTGACACTCAGAAAGCAGTATCATGCGATCACGCTCTTGTTTCAGATGCCGCTGATACAGGGCGTGGGATTGTCCTGCAAGCTTGCGATAGATCTTGGTTTTCGATGTGCATTGTTCTACCTGCTGATCGCAGCCGCTGATTATGCGTATCAGAAACGGAAATTCCGCAAGGACAACATGATGACCAAACAGGAGGTCAAAGACGAATACAAACAGGCGGAAGGAGATCCCCAGATCAAGGGCAGGATCCGTCAGAAGATGATGGAGGTATCCAGACGAAGGATGATGCAGGATATCCCCAGTGCAGATGTCGTTATCACAAACCCGACCCATTATGCAGTGGCGATCCGATACGACAACACAAAGGAATCCGCCCCGGTCGTCCTGGCAAAGGGTGAGGATTATCTCGCGCAGAAGATCAAGGCAGTTGCAAAGGAAAATAAGGTGGAGATTGTTGAGAATAAGCCTCTTGCAAGGATGCTTTACCACAATGTGGATATCGGGGAGCAGGTTCCCCCGGAGCTGTATCAGGCGGTTGCAGAGGTTCTCGCGATGGTATACCACATGCAGGGCAAGATATAAAAACCAAGTGTGATTTGCCGGGAATTGGTTTGGAAGTACATAGATTCTGAAAAAAGAAAAAAATGTGGGAGAGGAGGAGAATACAATGAAAAT
>JAGBQU010000048.1 GCA_017632755.1 Lachnospiraceae bacterium | reverse complement strand
TTGATAATCTTCTTCATAAACTCAGGGAATGCCTGCCCTTTGAACTCCGTACCCTTGGTGCGATTGTAGATCATGCCGGAGTCAAAGTCGACTTCTACCTCGTCACCTGCCTCGATCCCCCGGGACGCCTCTGCACATTCGATGATCGGAAGCCCGATATTTATGGCATTCCGATAAAAGATCCGGGCAAACGTCTCAGCGATGACACAGCTGACGCCGGATGCCTTGATGGCAATGGGCGCATGCTCTCTGGAGGAGCCGCAACCAAAGTTTTTGTCTGCGACGATGATGTCTCCTTTTTGCACCTTTTTCACAAAATCCTGATCGATATCCTCCATGCAGTGCATCGCGAGCTCTGCCGGATCCGATGAGTTCAGATATCTTGCGGGGATGATAACGTCCGTATCCACATTATCTCCATATTTAAACACTCTGCCTTTTGCTTCCATTTTATAAACCTCCTATATTCGTCTATATCAGTATCACAGAAATCCGTTCACGTTTTTTCAGACTCTTCTCGGTCCTCATCTGCTATACCATTGCAGCATTTTCAGTATCAGTCAAGCTGACACGGACATGAGATCCGGCCTGTCACAGCACTTGCAGCGGCAACCGCAGGACTGGCAAGATAGATTTCCGAATCCACATGACCCATTCTTCCGACAAAATTGCGGTTTGTGGTGGATACGCAACGTTCTCCCTGTGCAAGGATCCCCATATAACCGCCAAGGCAAGGTCCGCAGGTCGGTGTGCTCACAACCGCTCCGGCCTCGATAAAGATCTTAAGAAGCCCTTCTTCCATCGCCTGCATATAAATCGCCTGCGTTGCCGGGATCACGATGCAGCGCATTCCCTTCTTTACATGTCTTCCCTTTAAGACTTTTGCCGCCGTGCGCAGATCGTCGATACGTCCGTTTGTGCAGGAACCGATCACCACCTGATCGATCTTGATCTCTTCCTTGATCTCATCGATCGTCTTTGTATTTTCCGGAAGATGCGGGAAAGCGATCGTCGGGCGAAGTGTGCCAAGATCGATGGTATACTCTGCCTCATATTCTGCATCCGCATCTGCCTCATAAACGGTGAACGCGCGCTTAGAGTGCTCTTTCATATAAGCGATGGTCTTCTCATCAACCGGGAAGATCCCGTTTTTTCCTCCTGCCTCGATTGCCATGTTCGCGATCGTAAAACGGTCATCCATAGACAGATCCCGAACGCCTTCTCCGACAAATTCCATCGATTTGTAAAGGGCGCCATCCACACCGATCATGCCGATGATATGTAAGATGACATCCTTACCGCTCACCCATTCGCCAAGTTTGCCCACAAGATTGAAGCGGATCGCGCCGGGCACCTTGAACCATGCCTTACCCGTTGCCATACCGGCTGCCATATCCGTGCTTCCGACACCCGTGGAGAATGCACCGAGCGCACCGTAAGTACAGGTGTGGGAATCCGCACCGATGATCACATCGCCAGCCACGGTAAGTCCTTTTTCGGGAAGCAGCGCATGCTCGATACCCATCTCGCCGACTTCAAAATAATTTGTGATGTCGTGCTTGCATGCAAACTCCCTGACGCATTTGCAGTGTTCAGCGGACTTGATATCCTTATTCGGCACAAAGTGATCCGGAACAAGTGCGATCTTATCCTTGTCAAAGACACCGTCTGCCTTCATTTTGTCCATTTCCTTGATGGCTACCGGACTCGTGATATCATTCCCGAGCACAAGATCAAGATCCGCCTCGATAAGCTGCCCCGCCTCAACCTTTTCAAGGCCGGCATGGGCTGCCAATATTTTCTGTGTCATTGTCATTCCCATTTTCAAAATCCTCCTTCATATCTGTTTATCTGTTTTCATTTTTATCAACGATCGTTCAAGCCTTTTTGCGCATGCTGCCATCACGGCATCGTTCCGCCGGACTTTAAACAGCTACATCATATCACAGATGTTCCTATAAATAAAATACATAATATTCATATTCTCCATAACTTATAGTTATGCATCGGATTGGGACGTGCAAAGTGTCAAAAAGGAACGCTTCCAAGGTTCAAACGGAAACTGATGGTATCTTTTCACAGAAAAATGTGCTATAATAGCCGGGAAAATGAAACCACACAAGGTGTGGTCACGCAAGCAAAGGAAACGGTGCGCATGGAGAATCACCTGAATCTGTATCATATTTTTTATACGGTTGCTCAGCACAAGAACATCTCGGGTGCAGCAAAGGAATTGTTTATCAGCCAGCCTGCGATCTCAAAGGCGATCTCCAAGCTCGAGAACAATTTAGACACCCGGCTGTTTGTGCGTTCTTCCCGCGGCGTTTCCCTGACGCCGGAGGGAGAGATCCTTTACGGGCAGGTGGAAAACGCCTTTAAATCCATTCAGATCGGCGAGGAGCAGCTCAAAAAAATGAATGAGCTGGGCGTCACCAATCTCTCGATCGGAGTAAGCACCACGCTCTGCAAATACGCACTCCTTCCTTTTTTGAAGGATTTTGTCAGGGATAATCCGCATATCAAGGTCAACATCAGCTGCCAGTCTTCCTACGAGACGATCGCAGCCTTAGAGCGCGGAAGCATCGATATCGGTCTTGTCGGGATCCCACAGCATACAGGCAGTCTCAGTTATGTCCCCATAAGAGAGATCCAGGACACCTTCATCACGACGCAGACCTATTTAAAAAACTTCCGTATCCGCGAAGGCTTTAGCAATGACACGGTGCTCTCCAATGCGACTTTTATGATGTTAAACAAAGAAAATATCTCGAGAAAATATGTAGATATGTATTTGTCAAGCCATCAGATCGAGATGAGAAACATCATTGAGGTTGACAGTATGGATCTGCTCATCGATTTTGCGAGGATCGATCTGGGAATTGCATGTGTCATAAGAGAATTCGTGGAAGAAGATCTGAAACAGGGAACGCTTGTTGAGATGCCTTTTAAAAAATGGCTGCCAAGGCGCAAGATCGGCTTTGCTTATGCGCCCGGCAGTGCGATGTCGGAAGGGCTTTTCAAGTTTATTTCCTATTTTGATATCCGCTGATCCTGCTTTTTTATCATCGATTTACTTGTCAGCGCATCATTTTTGTGATATGCTTTCATTCGATTGGATATTTCTTATTTGCAGAGGTACTCAAGAGGTCCAAGAGGAAGCACTCGAAATGCTTTAGGCCGGTTATCCGGTGCGTGGGTTCGAATCCCATCCTCTGCGTTTCCCGTCCGGACTTTGATTCCGGGCGGTCCTTTTTTACATATTACGAAATCTGTCATACCTCTTTTGCACAATATCCGTAATGGATGCCTCTCTGCTTTGCTCCACAAACTCCAAAAGGGCGTGATCGAGCTGCCGTATCACCTTGTCCATATTTTGTGTCGTATATTCCTCCGGCTCGTCAAAGATCCGATCGATCACCTTCAGTCTAAAAAGATCGGCAGAGGTCAGCTTCATCATGGCAGCGGCATCCGGGGCAAGCTTCGCATCCTTTAACAGGATGCTCGCATAACCTTCCGGGCTTAAGATCGAATACACCGCATTTTCCAGCATCCAGACCTTATCTGCCACCGCCAGGGCAAGCGCACCTCCGCTTCCGCCCTCCCCGATGACCAGGCTCACGATCGGTGTTTTGATATCGGAAAGGGTAAACAGATTCCTCGCGATCGCTTCCCCTTGTCCACGCTGCTCAGCCTCGATCCCGCAAAAGGCTCCCGGTGTATCTACCATGCAAAAGATCGGTCTGCCGAATTTTTCTGCCTGCTTCATCAGTCTGAGCGATTTCCGGTATCCGTCCGGGTTTGGCATGCCGAAATTTCTCTTGATATTCTCCTTGGTTGTCCTCCCCTTTGCCTGTGCGATCACCGTCACCGGGTGTCCGTGAAACAGTGCGATCCCGCCAATGATGGCAGGGTCGTCCCTGTAGCACCTGTCGCCGTGTAATTCCATAAAATCATCAAATAATCGCTCGATATAATCCACAGCAACGGGTCTGTCCGTTTTTCTTGAAATCAGCACCCTGTCCCATGCCTTCCGTGAATCATCGCACATCTTTTTCACGATACGCTCGGAAGGATCCTGCGGGAAAATGCTGTTTTGCAGCAGTTTCGGTGTTTCGGACATTGCATGCATCTTCAGGATACCTGCAAGTGTCTTTTTCATCTCACAGCGCTCCACGATCCGGTCAACAAATCCATGTTCGAGCAGATGCTCCGCGCGTTGGAAACCATTTGGGAGTTTTTCGCCGATCGTCTGTTCAACGACTCTCGGTCCGGCAAAGCCGATGAGCGCATTCGGCTCTGCAAGGATGATATCACCAAGCATCGCAAAACTTGCCGTCACACCGCCTGTTGTCGGATCCATCAGTACCGATACATACAATTTTCCGGACTCATGATGCCGTTTTAAAGCCGCGGAGGTTTTGGCCATCTGCATAAGGGAAACGATCCCCTCCTGCATCCGGGCTCCTCCCGAACATGTCAGGATAATGACCGGAAGATCTTCTCCGGTTGCCCGCTCCACCATTGCCGTTATTTTTTCCCCGACGATCCTCCCCATGCTGGCCATCAAGAATCTGCCGTCCATCACGGCGATCGCGGTTTTATACCCTTCTATGCGGATCAGACCGCATATGACGGCTTCGTCCAATCCCGTCTTTTCTCGCAACTGACTCACTCTCTCGACATATCCCGGAAAGTCTATGGGGTCTACTGCTTCCATACCCTCAAACCATGGTTCAAAGCTGCCTGCATCTGCCAGCATCTCGATCGCCCGCCTGGCATGGAGGCGAAAATATCCACCGCACTTCGGGCAGACATACCCCAATTCCCGCACAGATCTGGCGAGAACGACGGACTTACACTTTCTGCACTGCCTCAAAAGTCCGCTCGGAACATCTTTTGTATGATGGATGCTTACAAAAGCCTCTTTTTTTCTGTTTAACAGCATCTGAAGTTTCAATGCTCTCTCCCTCTTCCACCATCTCAGGGCTTTGGATCATGGTATATCCGCCCATGAAATTCTTCTACAAAACTGACATCAAAATCGCCTTTTTCATATGCTTTGTCGCACAGTATATCATAGAGATAATCCACATTTGACGTGATCCCCTCTATCACGACTTCCCCGAGCGCTCTGCGCATTTTCCGGATCGCTTCACTCCTGTTTTTCCCATGCACGATCAATTTGGCAAGCATGGAATCATAAAACGGTGATACATCATATCCCGAAAAAACAGCGGAATCCACTCTCACGCCATTGCCTCCAGGCATGTAGATCCCCGCAATATGTCCGGGACACGGGCTGAAATTTTTTTCGGGATCTTCCGCATTGATCCTGCACTCGATGGCATGCCCCCTGCAAAAAACCTCCTGTTGCGAGACGGATAAACGCTTTCCATCTGCGATGCCGATCTGTTCCTTTATCATATCAAGGCCGGTCACCATCTCCGTGACGGGGTGTTCTACCTGAATCCTGGTGTTCATCTCCATAAAATAAAAAGCACCGGAGTTCTCCAGCAAAAATTCCACCGTTCCCGCGTTTTCATAACCGACAGCTCTTGCAGCTCTGACTGCCGTCTGCGCCATTTTTTCCCTGGTCGGTTCATCCAAAGAATCAGACGGGGATTCCTCGATCATCTTTTGATGATTTCTCTGAACCGAACAGTCTCTCTCTCCGAGGTGTATGATATTGCCATGCGAATCTGCCATGATCTGAAATTCGATATGTCTGGGATGTTGGATATAGCGTTCTAGGTACATCCGACCATCCCCAAAGGCCATTTCGCTCTCCTTTTTGGCAGTCAGAAATGCATTTGCAAATTCCGCTTCTTCATATGCCACGCGCATTCCTTTTCCGCCGCCTCCGAATGCAGCCTTGATCATGATCGGATAACCGATCTTTTTTGCAATCTTTATCGCATCCTCGCAGTCAAGGATCTCTCGCTCACATCCAGGAATCACCGGCACTCCTGCCGCGATCATCGTTTTTCTTGCCAATGCCTTATTTCCCATCAAACGGATGACCTCGGATCCCGGTCCGATGAATTTGATCCCGCATTGCTCGCACAGTTGTACAAATGCTGCATTCTCAGATAAAAAGCCGACTCCCGGATGGATCGCATCCGCGCCGGATGATACCGCCGCACTCATAATGCTCTCCATATTGAGATAACTCTCACTGGATCTTTTCTCTCCGATGCACACCGCCTCATCTGCAAGCTGTGTATGGAGTGCATCCCGGTCGGCGGTCGAGTAGACAGCCACCGTTTCTATTCCCATCTCTCTGCAGGCTCTTATGATCCTCACTGCGATCTCACCACGATTTGCGACCAATATTTTTTGTATCATCTGAGCACCTCACTGCTTTGCAACGACGAACGTCAATTCGGCGGATGCAACTTCCTTCCCGTCCACACTGGCCAGAGCTTTTCCGACACCGACCGGCCCCTTTTGCCTCAATATCCGCGTTTCCAGTCGCAGCTTATCGCCGGGCTTTACCATCCCTTTGAAGCGGCATTTGTTGATCCCGCCGAAATAAGCGGTTTTTCCCTTGTTTTCCTCCATGCTTAGTATCGCTACGGCGCCAACCTGCGCCAAAGCTTCGATCGTGAGCACCCCCGGCATGACGGGCTGCGCGGGGAAGTGTCCGGCAAAGAAGTCCTCCCTATAGGTCACACATTTATAACCGATCGCATACTCACCGGGTTTATAATCTTCCACATAATCCACAAGCAAAAAAGGATGTCTGTGCGGTATTATTTTGCTGATCTCATTGATATCCAACATTTCACACCTCCTGATCATCAAAAGACTTTTCCTGTACATTTCACAGGATCGCAAACAATGGCTGGCCGTATTCGACAAGCTGACCGTTTTGAACCAGGATCTCTTCAACCACGCCGTCTGCTTCGGACTCAATGGCATTCATGAGCTTCATCGCCTCCACGATTGCCACCGTCTGTCCCTTTTTGACTCTATCACCGATCTTAACGTATGGCTTTGCATCCTCGGAAGGAGCAAGATATACGGTTCCGACAAGCGGCGTTGTGATGAGGCGTCCTTTCTCTTCCTTCGTTCCTTGTTCCGCCTTATCGATCCCCCCGGGTTTCTTTTCGCCTTTGCCATCATACGCATCGCCTGCACCGATACACTGATATTCCTGCAAAAAGGCCTGCCGATCCGCACCCGCCTTGTTTTTCCCGATCCTGATCTCGAGATTTCCCTCTCTCACCTCAAATGCGGTCAGCTCGGAATCAGACACTGCCTTTATCAATTCTTTCATGCTGTTTATGTCCATGATCTCTTCCCCCATTCCTTCATCTGCCACCTGCTATCTACCATTACCGGTTTTTATCTCTGTCTCTCATCATCGAGCCATTTGACTTCTCCGCTACGCTTTGCGTCTTCTATGCTTCCACGTACTTTCTCACGGCCAGGGTCGCATTATGTCCGCCAAAGCCAAGGGAATTGCTCAGTGCCACACAAACCGGCTGACTCACACCCTCTCCCAGTACATAATCAAGATCGCACTCCGGATCCGTCTTTTGGGTTCCCGCAGTCTTGTGGATATAGCCATCGTTTATGGATTTTACACATGTGACAAATTCCACGCCTCCGGCCGCACCCAGGAGATGACCGATCATCGATTTGGTCGAATTGACCTTGAGATTGTATGCATCTTTACCGAATGCTTTCTTGATCGCCCTTGTCTCAAAGAGATCATTGTGATGCGTCCCTGTTCCATGCGCATTGATGTAATCAACATCCGAGGGCTTGATCCCTGCTTCCTGCATGGCCAGTTCCATCGCTCTGGCCGCTCCTTCACCATCCTCTGCCGGGGAAGTGATATGAAACGCATCACAGGTGGCGCCGTATCCGACAAGCTCCGCCAAAATATTGGCGCCTCTCCTTTTTGCGTGCTCGAGTTCTTCAAGCACGATCACTCCGGCGCCCTCGCCGATCACAAATCCGCCTCTCTCCGCATCAAACGGGATCGAAGCTCTGTTTTTATCGGTAGCTTTCGACAATGCCGTAAGACTCATAAAGCCCGCAACGCCAAGCGGTGTGATCGACGATTCCGTCCCACCTGCGATCATCATATCCGCATCGTTCATCTGTATCGCCCGAAATGCTTCCCCAATCGCATGTGTTCCCGTCGCACAGGCCGAAACGACATTTATACACTTCCCTTTCAGACCAAGATCGATCGCGACATTTCCGGATGCCATATTGCTGATCATCATCGGTACCAAGAGCGGCTTGACTTTTGCCGGTCCCATTTCCAATAGCCTTTTTTCCTCAGACTCCATCTCCTCAAGGCCACCGATCCCCGATCCGATGCAGACGCCGATCCTGTAGGGGTCCTCTTTTTCCGGAATGATCCCGGACTGCACAAAAGCCTCCCTTGCTGCGGCAACCGCATACCTTGTAAAATAAGCCATACGCCTTGCGGCTTTCGGATCCAGTCGCTCTCTTACGTCAAAACCTTTCACCTCCGCCGCGAGTTTCACCTTAAAATCCGTCGTATCAAACCTTGTGATCTCACCAATCCCGACCGTTCCTTTTTTGACATTTTCCCAAAATTCCTCTACCGTGTTTCCGATGGGTGTGATCACGTCCATCCCCGTTACCACTACTCTTCTCATACATTCCCTCCGCTGCACGGATCCGTCCTGCCCTTTCCTGCTTCCCATCACATTCCGCCATCTACGCATATCACCTGTCCGGTGATATAACTGCTCTCATCCCCCGCCAAAAAAGCCACCGCATTTGCAATCTCCTCCGGCTTTCCAAAACGCCTAAGCGAGATATGCTTTTTTGCTTCCTCTTTCACCGCATCTGCCAGTCCGTCCGTCATATCACTCTCGACAAATCCGGGTGCTACGGCATTGACTCTGATATTTCTGGAAGCAAGCTCCTTTGATGCGGATTTCGTCATGCCGATCACTCCCGCTTTGGAAGCCGAATAGTTGACCTGCCCCGGATTTCCCATCACGCCGGAAACAGAGGAGATATTGATGATGCTTCC
>JAGBQU010000047.1 GCA_017632755.1 Lachnospiraceae bacterium | reverse complement strand
TCACCGCATAAGACTCATCGATATCTGCACTCAGAAAAACCGTTTTCCACAGACCCGCAACCGACACCGCCACCAGCAGGATCACCATGATCCAGTTCCATACTTTTTCTTTTCGCTCCATGTATCCTTCCTTTGCCCGGATATAATATACTCCCGTCTAAATGGGTCTTAGCGATCCTTCAGCCCGCCCCATTTCATATCTTTCTCAGAGATGGTCAGATCCTTCTCCGTCATCCCCTCCGGCATCGGCCAGTCGATCCCGATCGCCTCATCCTTCCAAAGAAGTCCGCCCTCATCATTCGGATGATAGAAATCCGTACACTTGTAAGCGAACTCCGCATAGTCCGAGAGGACGATAAAGCCGTGCGCAAAGTTCTTGGGGATAAAGAACTGCTTTTTGTTTTCCGCAGACAGGCGGACACCGAACCACTGTCCATAGGTTTCGGAACCCTCTCTCAGATCTACGGCCACGTCAAACACTTCTCCGTTTACAACGCGTACCAGCTTGTCCTGCGGATAATTGATCTGAAAGTGAAGCCCCCTCAGAACACCCTTCTTGGATGCGGACTGATTGTCCTGTACAAACTGCACATCGATGCCCGCTTTCTTGAAATCGTTGTAATTGTAGGTCTCCATAAAATAGCCCCGCTCGTCACCAAACACGGTCGGTGTGATGACCTTCAGCCCTTCAATGTGACATGTTTCCACTGTGATCTTTCCCATAACGTATCCTCCAAATAATCTGTTTCTCTGTATTACATATCCTGCCGGATCGCCCGGCAGCATCAATTGTTTCGATGTGCAAAACCCACATAACCCATGTTGAGATCCACTCGTCCTTCGATACCGTCCACATGTCCGCTGGAGGTATACTGCCAAAAATCGTAATCTCCCTCGTAGGTTGCCTCGCTCTTGTATTCCGCCAGCCAGATATAATAATCCGCCAGATTTTCGATGTTCAGATTGTGATTGTACCAGTTCTTGCTCGCGTATATCCCGGCATTAAAGCCCGCTGCCTCCACCGTCTCGCAAAAGGTCTTACACATCTGTGTCCTCGTCGCGACATCCAGATTGGCTGCACGCGCTTTTTGTCCGGCTCCCTCTGTGTCGATGAAGATCGGATAGGCGATCGGATATTCCCGCACCAAAGATACGGCAACACTCGCCTCCTCCATCGCCTCAGTGACCGTCGTGGCCTGAGTAAAGAAGTATACGCCAACCGGAATACCGGCTGCCACCGCACCCTCTATATTCTGCTTAAAGCAGGGATCCTCCACCAGCGCACCCGTAGATGATCCGCGGTATGCACAGCGTATGATCGCAAAATCGACGCCCGCTTCCTTGACTTTCTTCCAGTCGATCTTCCTGTTCCACTTGGAAACGTCAATGCCAAACCCCGCATTGTCCGCATCGAGCCGCTGTGTCACCTCGGTGCTGTCTGCATCGGCAAGCGCATCATTCACGGCGGTATCCTCCTCCTTGGCGTCAACCTCGAACTCGTTTTTGAGAAGATAGGAGATATCGTCTAAGATCCTGTACTCGATCTCATCTTTGACCGCGACCGAGGTGTTGGCCGCCAATGTTTCATAGTCTCCGTACTCAATGAGCTTCACATCATAATTGCCGGCATCCATCTGGTCGATATAGATCATGCCGTCCGCATCCTCGTCCGTGTACACACATCTGTCGGCATAACGATCGGTCAATTCGATCTCAAACGGATACCCTCTGACCACCTCATTGTTACCGTTTATGATGCTGATACGAAGATCCTTGTTCACACTGCATGCGATCATGGACAGCTGCCTGGCTGCGGCTTCTATGCGGTCAAGCTGCGTAACGACCTCTTTGTCAAAGAAATCCATATCCTTCATAAAGGCAGTCGCATCCCTGCCCGCATCCATATCGAGAAGATATTCCCCGTACTGTGTCTGCGTCAGCTTGAGCCCCGCCTTCTCCCCGGTGGAAGCGACGGCACTCTCCTGCGCTTTTTCCTCTGCCATGGCCTGCCCGGTGTCGGTTTCCGTTTTTACGACCGCAGATGCACCTCTCTTTTGCGAGCTGTCAAGCCACACGACAAGAAACAGTGTAAAAGCGATCATGATCGTCACGATGGCAAGGACCTGTGCTTTTAATTTAGAGTCCATTCGCAACCTCTGTCAGATATTTGCCATAGTTTGTCTTCATAAGGGGCTGTGCAAGCTTCAGAAGCTGATCCCTGTCAATAAAGCCTCTCTTGTAGGCGATCTCCTCGATGCAGGAGATATAAAGCCCCTGTCGTTTCTGGAACGCGGCAACAAAATCTGCCGCATCCAGCAGCGAATCGTGGTTTCCCGTATCAAGCCACGCAAAACCTCTGCCAAGCGTCTCCACCTGCAGGCTGCCGCGTCTGAGATATTCATTGTTAATACTTGTGATCTCGATCTCACCGCGAGCGGACGGTTTGACATTCGCTGCGATCTCCACCACATCATTGTCATAAAAATACAGTCCCGGAACCGCGTAATTGCTTCGCGGGCGCTCCGGCTTTTCTTCGATCGAGAGTGCCTTTCCGCTCTCGTCAAATTCCACCACGCCATACTCACGCGGATCTCTCACATAATAACCGAAAATCGTTGCTCCGCATGTGTGATCCTCCACGTTTGTGACAACGTCTCGAAGCACCCTCGAAAAGCTCTGTCCATAAAAAATATTATCCCCCAGAACAAGCGCCACGCTGTCATCTCCGATAAAATCCGCGCCGATGATAAAAGCATCCGCAAGACCTCGCGGCGTATCCTGCTGTGCATATGCAAACTTCATGCCAAGCTGCTCACCGCTTCCGAACAGTTCCCGAAAGACCGGCAGATCCCTCGGTGTGGAGATGATCAGCACCTCCTTGATCCCGGCC
>JAGBQU010000046.1 GCA_017632755.1 Lachnospiraceae bacterium | reverse complement strand
GTGGCATTTATCTTCCAGAAATTTGAATTGATCAGTGGATACACGGTTTATGAGAATGTGGAGCTTCCGCTTAGAGCCAAGAATATTCCGAAAAAGGAACGGCGTGAAAAGATCATGGAAACGCTTTCATCTCTTGGAATTGAAAATTTAAAGAACAAATTTCCGAATAAGATATCCGGAGGTGAGATGCAGAGAGTGGCAATCGCGAGAGCCATGGTATCCGGAAACGATCTGATATTAGCTGACGAACCTACCGGCTCGCTTGATCAGAAGACGGGTGAAGGTATCATACAAATATTGAAAAGACTGAACGCGGAAGGGAAGACGATCGTTGTGATCACGCATGATCCGCATATCGCACAATATGGTGACAGAATTGTAAGGATTATGGACGGAAAGATTGAGGAAGAATAAAGCATGAAAACGACTCGGAATACTTGAAAGATCGAGCATTCTGAGTCGTTTTTCGATTTAAACGCTTTTCTTTGCCTGCTCGAGTGCGTCGATCACGCGGTCGCAGAAAGCGTCAAATGCGGGATCCTCATGCTGGCACTGCTCGGGATGTGAGAGGATATGATCCAGTGCGATCCTCACGCCCTGATCGAAACGCACCTTGGTGCACATATCCGGGACAGCACGTTTTAACTTGCTGTTGTCAAATACAACGGAGACGGACTTGTCGCCCGTCAGACCGCCGGCAAAGTCATAACCGTATTTTTCGCCTGCTGCGGCCAGAAAATCTGCCGATACATGGTAGGCACAAAGCTCCACGCCCAGTGCATCTGCGATCGTGGCATGGATCTGATCCCAGGTGAGGGTTTCGTCACCGGTGATCTGGAAGACTTCGCCGATGGCGTGGCGGTTTCCCATCAGACCGGTATAGCCGATGGCAAAGTCGGTATTGAAAGTGAGTGTCCAAAGGGAAGATCCATCGCCTTGTATGATAACCGGCTTTCCTTCCAGCATGCGCTTTACCACCTGCCAAGAACCGTTGTTTCCGTGTACGCCGACCGGGATACTCCTCTCATCGTATGTGTGGCTGGGTTTTACGATCGTAACCGGAAAGCCTTCGCTGCAGTATTTTTCCATCAGAAACTCCTCGCATGCGATCTTATCCCTGGAATACTGCCAATAGGGATTGGCAAGCGAAGTTCCTTCCGTGATGAGATAGCTTGCGGCAGGCTTGTGGTAGGCCGAAGCGGAGCTTGTGAAGATGTACTGCTTTGTCTTTCCCTGGAAGAGACGGTAGTCGCGCTCTACATCTTCCACGCGAAAGCCGACAAACTCACAGACCGGCAAGTCTTTTGACCACAGCTGTGCTGATGGTTCCTGTTCCCCCGATAAATAGTGCTTTCATGCATAACCCTCCTACTTTTTCAGAGACAATTGCGATTCATGCCTTTGCCTCTTTGGGTTGACTTTTTGGGCGCTCAGGCATAATCTTATATTTGATAGTACACGATCTGTCATCGGGATACAAGGGATTCTTTTGTAAATGGAGGAGCCGGAAGGGCTTTTTGCAACCCCCGATCGACATAAAACGGAAGGAAAACGTGATGAAATTCTTGCTGGTGGCAGTGAATGCAAAATATATTCATTCCAATCCCGCGATCTACAGTCTGCGCGCCTATGCGGGGCAGGAACTGAGACCTCATATTGAGCTTGCAAAGTACACGATCAATCAGCAGCTGCAGGATATTCTGGCGGATATTTATCTTCGCAGACCGGATGTCATCGGTTTTTCCTGCTATATCTGGAATTGGAATGTGATCCGGGAGCTGCTTGATGAGCTCCCTAAAATTTTGCCGGATGCGGATATCTGGCTCGGCGGTCCCGAGGTGACCTATGATGCGCCGCGAATTTTGCAGATGTTTCCCGGGCTTACCGGCATCATGGTGGGGGAGGGTGAGGCTACCTTCCGCGAGCTGGTGCAGCGTTATGCGGATCGGGAAACAAAAGCGTGCGCGGGAAAAGCGGAAAACGACTTTTCGGATATCGCAGGGCTGTGCCTGCGAGAGGGCATTACCATGCCAAGACCGCTCATGGATCTGAGCGAGATCCCTTTTTTGTATGAGGATCTGGAGCCCTTTGCCAACCGGATCATCTACTATGAGAGCAGCAGGGGATGTCCCTATCGCTGCAGCTACTGCCTCTCATCGATCGATAAAAAGGTACGTTTGCGCGATATCGGTATCGTCAAAAAGGAACTGCAGTTTTTCCTCGATCACAAGGTAAAGCAGGTGAAATTTGTGGATCGGACCTTCAATTGCGATCACGCACACGCGATGGAGATCTGGCAATATATCCTGGAACATGACAATGGTGTTACAAACTTCCATTTTGAGATATCGGCCGACATTCTTCGCGCAGAAGAGATCGAACTGCTTTCGCGATTCCGCCCGGGGCTGGCGCAGTTCGAGATCGGCGTGCAGTCCACCAATGAGGAAACACTTCGTGCCATACACCGGAGTATGCATGTGCAGCGGCTGGAAAAGATCGTCGAAGCCATACGTGAGGGAAGAAATATCCACCAGCATCTGGATCTGATCGCAGGTCTTCCCTACGAGGATTACGAAAGCTTTGGACACTCTTTTGACCGGGTGTATGCCATGAAACCGGATCAGCTGCAGCTTGGCTTTTTGAAGGTGTTATCCGGTGCGCCCATCTCTCAACAGATACAGGAGTATGGGATCGTT
>JAGBQU010000045.1 GCA_017632755.1 Lachnospiraceae bacterium | reverse complement strand
GTGCTTTTAGATGTCATGATGCCGGGACTGGACGGATTTGCGGTTTTAAGAAAGATCCGTCAGATCAGCAAGATCCCTGCGATCATGCTCACGGCGAGAGGTGAGGATTACGACAAGATCCTGGGACTGGAGCTTGGAGCTGACGATTATATCGCCAAACCCTTTAATCCCATGGAGGTGGTCGCGAGAGTGAAAGCGCAGCTCAGGCGCAACTACGATTATCAGGAAACTACAGGGCAGATCTACAAAAGCTTTGGTATCGAATTAGATAGCAAGGCGAAATCTGTGACAAAGGACGGCGCTGATATTTCGCTTACAGGTACGGAATATAAGATACTCGAGCTCCTTATGACGCATCCGGGAAGGATATACACCAAGCAGCAGATCTTTGATTATGCATGGGATGACAGCTATATCGCGGATGACAGTACGGTCATGGTACATATCAGCAATCTCAGAAGTAAGCTTGCGGATCCGGCTTCGGGAAGTGTGATGATCAAGACGGTCAAGGGGCTGGGATATCGATTTGAGAAGGAATAGTAATATGCAAAAACGCAAAAAAAGTATTTTCTCCCGATTGGTAAAAAGTTATATCGTTTTTTTGTTTGCAACACTGTTCTTATATCTGCTGGTGGCGGTATTGCTCCTGATGTTTCAGGGAAACGGAGATCTGGACAATCTTTCACCGCAGAGTCTTGTTGGCAGTGACGGTACGATCACGGATCCCAAAGTCCTTGACCGGATCGGCGCATGGGTGGAGGAACTGGATGCGGAAGGAAATGTGATCCGCGTGCAGGGAAAGAAGACAAACGATAAATACAGCTACAGTCTCGCGGAACTGGCAACGCTTCTGGATCTTGGAAATGTGCGTTATGGCAGCAACGGAGTCATGCTCGAGAAGTTTGAACCCGGACAGGCTGATGAGATTGCGGCAAGCATCCGCTGTGTGGATGATCCGAGGAGAATATTTATCGTATGCTATCCGAGGGATACGGTGACATATCTGGTCAGCTACAACATCAATTCATCCGAAAGCAATCGACTAAACGTATTTCTGATCGTGTTCGGGATACTGTTTGCGACAGAGGTGGTCGCGATCAGTCTGTATCTCAAAAAGCATATCGAAAAACCGCTCCGGTTTCTCATGGACGGTATGGACGAGGTCAGTGAGGGAAAGCGGGATGTGGTCCTGGACTTTCGCACAGATGCGGAATTTGAAAAGATACGCGATAAGTTTAACAGCATGGCGGAGCGGCTTAGGAAAAGCGAGGAGGAAAAGCAACGCATCCAGCAGAGCAGAAACCAGATGCTGCTGGAACTCTCGCATGACATCAAAAATCCGGTGGCGTCCATCAAAGGAAGTGTCAGTGCGCTGGAAGCCGGACTGGTTTCGGAGGATAAGATCGAAAGCTATTACAAAGCGATCGACAGTAAGGCTGAGCGCATCCGGATGCTGACGGAGGATATGCACACGAGCCTTAAGCTGGAAAGCGATGACTATAAGATCAATCTGGATAGGCGCGATGTCTGCGAGATCGTGCGCAGAAACTGCGCAGAGTTTTATGAGGATATCACTGCCCTTGACAAGGTGTTTGACATCGATATACCCGATGAGCCCATCATGGCTTTGCTTGATGAGAACTTGTTCTCGAGAGTGGTCGTAAATCTGCTCTCGAATGCCATGAAGTACGATAAGAGCGGAAACTATATCGGCGTGAGGATATACAAAGACACACAGGTGGTGGTTGAGGTTATGGATGACGGGGAAGAGATTCGGGCGGATTTTGTTCCACATCTGTTTGAGGCGTTTGCACGGGGGGATGCGGCGAGAAAGACAGACGGCGGAACCGGGCTTGGCCTTGCCATCGCGCGCAAGATCGTGGAACGACACGGAGGAAGTCTTACCTACATCCGGGCAGAAGAAAAAAATTGTTTTTGCATCCGAGTGAAAGAAGTTGTATAATGTAAGAACAAATGTTCGAGAGGCAAAAACGATGAGACAGATCATTTTTCATGTAGATGTGAATTCCGCCTTCCTCAGTTGGGAAGCCGTATACCGGCTGACAGAGTTGGGGGAGACGGAGGATTTAAGAGAGATCCCGTCCGCAGTCTGTGGTGATATTAAGACGCGTCATGGGATCATTCTGGCCAAATCGATCCCGGCATCCGGGCGCGGTGTGAAGACGGCGCAGAGTATCTCCGAGGCACTGCGCAACTGTCCGAATCTAAGGATGGTGCCGCCAAGACGCGATCTATATCAAAGGTGTTCCAAGGCTTTTATGGATATTTTGCGTGAGTTTTCTCCGGTGGTGGAGCCCTTTTCGATCGACGAGGCTTTCATGGATATGACGGGAACCGCTACGCTCTGGGGAGAGCCGGTCACGGCGGCAAACCGTATTAAGGATAAGATCCGAGATGATCTGGGATTTACCGTCAACATCGGTATTTCGACGAACAAACTGCTGGCCAAGATGGCCTCGGATTTTCAAAAGCCCGACCGGGTGCACACACTTTTTCCGGAGGAGATCGAGGAGAAGATGTGGCCGCTGCCGGTGGGGGATCTGTTTTTTTGCGGCAGGGTGACAGCCCAAAGACTTGCTTCCTTCGGCATCCGTTCGATCGGTGATCTTGCGCATACAGATGTCAGCTTTTTGCGGGATCAGTTTAAAAAACAGGGAGAACTCCTCCGGGCCTTTGCCAACGGCGAGGATGTCTCGCTTGTCACCGAGGAAAAACCGGATAACAAAGGGTACGGAAACAGTGTGACCCTTCCCTTTGACGTGACCGATTCGCAGGAGGCACACCGCGTCCTGCTTTCCCTGTGTGAGAAAGTCGGCACGAGGATCCGAAAGGACGGGGTGAAGGTTTCGGTCATAGCCGTCTCATTCAAGAGTCCCGAATTAAAGACACGCAGGCATCAGAGAACCCTGGAAACTTTCACGAATCAGACGCAGGAGCTTTACCGGCAGGTGACACAGATCTTTGATGAATTGTGGGATGAGCGGACTCCGATCCGGCTTTTGGGCGTTCACACAAGCGGGGTAGAGGATGAAAATGCACAGGCGCAGCTGAATATGTTTACAATGGAGAATCAGGATAAATATAGCAAGCTGGACAACGCGATCGATCAAATCCGGGAAAAGTATGGTGAAAGATCGGTTTTCCGGGCAACCTATTTAGAGAGAACGAAACGGGATGAGGATACATCACCCAACAGATAGAAGAAGTGACGACATGAGAGGAGGGCGGCAATGTCAGAGCGAATATATGTGTGCATTGACTTAAAATCCTTTTATGCGTCTGCGGAGTGTGTCGCGCGCGGACTTGACCCTATGACCACCAATCTGGTGGTGGCCGATCCCGAGCGCTCGGATAAGACGATCTGTCTTGCGGTTTCTCCCTCCATGAAGGCACTGGGGGTGAGAAACCGGTGCCGGGTGTTTGAGATCCCCGGGCATATCGATTATATCATGGCCACGCCGCGCATGCAGATGTATATCGACTGTTCTGCGGATATTTATGGTGTCTATCTGAAATATATCTCCAAGGAGGACATCCATGTGTACTCCATCGATGAGGTGTTTTTGGATGTGACGGACTATCTTGCAATGTATCGGATGAGCGCGAGGCAGCTGGGCGTTCTGATTATGAAGGATATTTTGAAAACCACCGGGATCCCGGCTACCTGTGGCATCGGCAGCAATCTTTTTCTGGCAAAGATTGCGCTGGACATCACGGCAAAGCATGCGGCGGACCGCATCGGCGAACTGGATGAGGAGAGCTACCAAAAGACTTTGTGGGATCACAGACCGCTCACGGATTTCTGGCGGGTTGGCGGTGGGACGGCCAGGAGACTGGAACGCTATGGCATCTACACGATGCGGCAGATAACGCAGACGCAGGAAGACCTCTTATACAAGGTGTTCGGAGTAGATGCGGAGCTGCTCATTGAT
>JAGBQU010000004.1 GCA_017632755.1 Lachnospiraceae bacterium | reverse complement strand
GAACTTGAGGTCGTACCTGCGGGAAAGGCGAAGGATGCCGGATTTGACCGGAGCATGATCCTTGCCTATGGACAGGATGACAGGGTATGTTCATTCACTTCGCTTGAGGCGATGCTGCGCACAAAGAAGTGTAAGCGAACCGGATGTACCATTCTCGTTGACAAAGAGGAGATCGGCAGTGTAGGTGCAACCGGCATGCAGTCCCGTTTTTTTGAGAATACGCTTGCGGAGCTGATGGAATTGATGGACGGATACAGCGAACTGAAACTGCGCAGATGTCTGGCAAATTCCAGAATGCTCTCTTCGGATGTGGGTGCGGGATTTGATCCTACCTATGCGTCTTGCTTTGAAAAGAAAAATACCGCTTTTCTCGGACATGGACTGATCCTGAAAAAGTTTACCGGAGCCCGTGGAAAGTCCGGTTCAAACGATGCGAATGCGGAATATATTGGCTTTTTGAGAAATGTGATGGAGAAGGCAGATGTAACCTTCCAGACAGCCGAGCTTGGAAAGGTAGATCAGGGCGGCGGCGGTACGATCGCCTACATCCTGTCTCTATATGGCATGCAGGTGATCGACTGCGGTGTGCCGGTGCTGAATATGCATGCGCCTTATGAGGCAACCAGCAAGGCCGATATTTATGAGGTGATGCGTGGATATCAGGCTTTTTTGAAGGCTGATTAAGAGGAATGATCAATAGGTGTAGACAATTTTGTTTTCCGTTGTTACAAAAATGGCTTCCACATGATCGATGGAGTCGATCAGGGCTTTTGCTTTGTCAAGACCCAGCATGAGACAGGCGGTGCTCAGAGCATCGCCTGTTGCAGAATCCTTGGAAAGCACGGTTGCGGAGAGCAGATCTGTCTGCGCAGGATACCCGGTGGACGGGTCAAGTATGTGGTGAAACAATGTTTCATCCTGCGTAAAAAATCGCTCATAGATCCCGCTTGTGACGACGGAACTGTCTGTACAGTCCACACGTGTGATTGGGACTCCCGAATCCGCAAACGGTTTCTGGATCCCCACTCGGAAGGGTTCACCGTGTTTGCTGCCGACCGTGAGAACATTTCCACCCAGGTTAACGACGGCGCTGACCGCTCCTTCCGCGATCAGAAGTTCTCCCAGACGGTCTGCGATGTATCCTTTTGCGATAAAGCCGAGGTCCAGGGCCGCTTCACTGTCACGCAGACGCACCCTATTTTCGTTTATCTCCACGCAACGGTAGTCTACATGTGGAAGCAAGGATACAAGATCTTCCTGCGCCGGCACCTGCGCGGTGGGCAGGTCGGAAAACCCCCACAGATCCTTGACGGGAGCTATTGTGATGTCGAGCATACCGCCTGTGCCCTCACGGGGTCTATATGCACGGCAGCTATGAAAAATATCGGGCTGTTTCCAACCAGCTGCATGAAATCTGGAATGAATATGCCGCGGCCTCGGAGTATATTGCGCTGGATGAGGCGTATCTGGATGTGACGGACAGTGCCGGAAGCTGGGAACGGGCCTGCGAGTT
>JAGBQU010000044.1 GCA_017632755.1 Lachnospiraceae bacterium | reverse complement strand
GCTGGGTCTGAGCGTGATCGCAAAATACGGAAGCTATGAGGCGTATCTGTATCTGGAAGGCATGGATAGCGACGCGCTGGAGGCAATGGGAATTCCGGTCGGGCAGGGAAGTCTGCCTGCGAAGGATGCTCCGCTGCAGCTGCTTTACGGAAATCAGTGTCTGATGGATTTTTCAAATTCCAGAACGGGAGAGAATTACTGGGAAACCGGTGTCCTTCCGGACATTGATCTGATGAATGACAGTATTTTTTATATTTTTGATACCGATGCATATTGGGATGCCCAGTACAATGACGGCAGCGAAGGAGATCCGGTCAAGCCGCCCAAGAAATACATGGTGGATACCTGTGGCGTGATCGCGGGAGACCAGAACGATTACAACAGCTACAGCTGGAATGTTTACTGCGATATCGATGCATTGAAGCTGCAGCTCAAAAAAGTATTTAAAAACAAACCGATCCCCGGGCAGCCGACTACTGCGTCGGGCAAGCCTTATAAAGAGTTGTTCTATAACTCGATCTATGTAAATGTCGACGAGATGGACAATGTCAAAGAGGTGCAGTCTGCGATCACGGAGATGGGATATCAGGCAGAAAGCAATATGGAGTGGGTAGAATCCAATCAGAGACAGTATGGGTATGTGCAGGCTGTGCTGGGTGGAATCGGAGCGGTTTCCATGCTGGTTGCAGCGATTAGTATCGCCAACACGATGATGATGTCCATCTATGAGAGAACAAAGGAGATCGGTGTCATGAAGGTGCTTGGCTGTGACATCCGAAACATCCAGGCGATGTTCCTAATGGAGGCCGGAATGATCGGTCTGATCGGAGGCATTGCGGGTCTGGGACTGAGTTACGGGATTTCCACTATTATCAATATTGTGGTCAAGAGTCTGGGAACGGACATGCAGCTGTCCTACATCCCCATCTGGCTGGCGGGACTTTCGATCATATTTGCGGTTCTTGTCGGCGTGGGCGCGGGCTTCTTCCCTTCGAGAAGAGCGATGAATCTGAGCCCTCTTGCGGCGATCCGAAACGAGTAAAAAGTGAAGACTCCTATGCAGATGAAAAAACTGCATAGGAGTTTTTTTCTGACGGAGAGGAAATTGCTTCGTTGCTTTGTGATGGGAAAATGTTTCTGGTGCGTAAAAAGGAATAAAAAGTGCTTCGCGGGGTGATAATAGAAGAGACGGAAAGGGGCGCGTGGCATGGCAGGAGAAGTTTTGTATATCAAGGCAGACCGCAGTGTGGAACTGACGGAGGATACGGTTTTTTTACGGGACATTGCAAGGATTTTCTGCGTGGATGAACATATCACCAAGAAGGCCGGGAATCTGGAAGTTTATCATTTTTCTCCACAGGGTGACAGGCGGCAGGTTCTAAGCATACTAAAACTGATAGAACTCTTATACAGAGAATTTCCGTCGATACGGGTTGAAACGATCGGGGAGACCGACACGATCATCCACCGTGTCAAGATCAGAGGCGTGGACCGGAAGATGAACATTCCCAAGATCGCATTTGTCTGTCTGATCACATTTTTCGGAACCGCATTCACGCTCATGGCATTTCACAATGATATCGGCATTGACAAAATGTTTGCACTCGTTTTTAAGCAGGTGATGGGTTATGAGACAGAGCGTTATACCAACATTCTGGGCGTGCTGATCCCGACGATCGTGATCCCGCTCAGCGCCGGCAGAAACGTCAGTGTACTGGTCGAAACAGCGGTCAAGAATTTCCGTCTGAAAGAGATCGGCTACAACGGAGCGGACGAGATCCGCAGGCGCTTCATGGCCAATGTGGGAGGAGAGGAATGATCAAGGCGGTTCTGTTTGATTTTGACGGCACACTGCTGGACAGTGAGGCAATGGTCATACACTGTTTCAGTCATCTGTTTGAAAAATACAGGCGCATTGAAGACTTTACGAGAGAGTATCAGCTGGAGGTGT
>JAGBQU010000043.1 GCA_017632755.1 Lachnospiraceae bacterium | reverse complement strand
TGACAGAGGAAGGGATCTGCACACTCGAAAGAGAGCCATTGTTCTGAAATGCCTCTCTCCCGATCGTCTGTATATAATTGGGGATCGTGACAACACTCTCTGATCCCTCATAGCCCAGAAGTGTCGTGCCGCTGATGACAAAGTCAGCCTGTTCGGCACGCACCCGGGGCGTGGGAATCTGTGTCACTACGATCGCAAGTATCAAAAAAGCTACGGCCAAGCGCCTGTTATGGCTTTTTTTCATATAAATGCACCTGCTCCTTCACTGTGCTATGCACTTATCACAACTTTCTTTTTGCTGCCCCTTGCACCAAAAAGCAATATCGACAAAAGTGCCAGCCCGATCACCAAAAACCACTTGGGATGGATCGGATCGCCTGTTGTAGGTGTCACATCCTGCACCGTACCAACCGTCAGATTGGAAGTATCCACATAAACGGAATACGGTGAAAAGTGGGTTGCCACAAAGGATACACAAGGGACACCGTCAATGGTTGTAAATTTCGGATTCAGCTTATCCAGCCTGCCGTTTAGAACACCTGCGATCCGGTTGTTACCGGCATATTCACGCAAGGCATCCGGGATCGGAATCGTGACGGTCACGGAAAGACCGTTCGTGTTCACGATCTTATTTTGTCCGGTACTGTCATAGAGACTGATATCCATCGCAAAATATTTGATATTTTCAAGCGAACCATATTCCGCCAGCAGAGCCTGCTCCACGAGCATTCTCGCATTTTCATCCTCCGTGATCTTTACCACAAAATTGTCAGAGGAACCGCTCACCGATGCAGCGGCCACATCTTTGTTTGAAAAGCCGGACTTTGTGATATCCACACGGGTACCGTTATTGATGGTTTTGCGCGGAACGGAGTTTCCGGATGCTGTGGCACCGGCAATGGTTTTGGTCGATGATGATGTCGTCGTATATTTTGCAACCACAACGACCGCATGTTCCGGCATAAGGAAAGATGCCGCGGGCGATGTCACGTCACTGATCATGATGTCTGTGGACGCCGTAGCCCAGTTGCTGAATTTTTTGCCGGGGATGTCGATGGCCGTGATATTGACCGTGGATCCCTTTGTATAACTTCCGCTGCCCGATCCGTTTTCAACAGACACCACATAGGTGTCCCCGATCTGCGTCTTGCCACCGGAGCCTCCGGATGACGATTCGGACTCCGCCTCCGAAGAGCCTTTCTTTCCGCCTTCATCAGACGTGCTGGTGCTGGATCCGGAAGATGCCTTTGATTCATATTGCGCAAAGATATCCAGATCTCTGTCGATCGCGGAATATTCCGGCAACCATCCTGTAAACTTATAGCCTTCCCTGGTGGGCGATACCGGTGTAACCGGTGTTTCACCCGGCAGCACATTCTGCCTGCTGACGATCGTATTGTCAAAATTGTAGAAGGTTACGGTATAGGTAAGCTGATCCACGATGACCTTTTCATATTCCGCATACACATCGATATCTTGTTTCACATTTGTATACGGCTGGCGCCAGCCGACAACATTGTATCCATCACGCTCGGGAGCGATAGGGGTCACCGCATCCTCACCATCATAGACAGTCTGCTTGCTGATCACTTCATCCTTCCAGTCATAGAAGGTAACCGTGTGCTTGATCTCGCCCAGATCCTCCATGGTCCTGTCATAGAAAGCATAGATGGACATATCACGCGCGATCTGCGTAAAGTCCGGTTTCCAGCCCACAAACGTATAACCGAGTCTCACCGGATTGGCAGGTGCAACAGCATCCTTACCCATCTCCACGCTCTGCTGGGAAAGGATCGTGTCATCCCAGTCAAAGAATACAACCGAGAAGGTTTTTACAATCGGCTCACCCAGCGTCAGGCCGTAAAGCTTTGCGAACGTCTCGGCAGCACTGCCTTCAACGGCCGAAATTGTGATATTTTTGTTGATGGTACCGTCCTTTTGGGTAAACGCCGAAGAATCGATATACGATACACTCTCCGGGATGGTAAGTGAACGGACTCCGCTGTTTTTGAACGCATCTTCACGTATCGTCTTCGTAGTATTCGGGAGTTCAACCGAGAACAGATTGGTCGTATCCTCAAAACAGCTCACCGGGATCTCTCCCACACGTGAAGTGGAAAGGTTGACATCGCCGATTCCGAGACATCCCATGAACGCCTCGTCCTGTATGCCCTCTACCCCTTCAAGTTCTGTGCGGTTTACCATGCTTGCTCCGATGGAATAAGGCCCTGTGGATCCTCTTGTCTCAAGGCACTCCACGATCCAGTTCTTTTGTCCGTCCTTTAATCCATAGATAATACCGTTATCACACACGAAATTTTCACTTTCCGGGAAGTCGACATACGTAAGCTTCTCACATTCCTTAAACGGTCTGAGTCCCATCGTGTTTACATTATCGGAAAGTGAAACATTTGTGAGATTGTCACAATTGCCGAATGCATAGTTTCC
>JAGBQU010000042.1 GCA_017632755.1 Lachnospiraceae bacterium | reverse complement strand
GAGATTTCAGATAAATAGATAGATTTTCTTAGATTTGATTCAAATAATAAACGATTGAAATAACTTATGCTTTGAGATCATGGTAACACATAAGAAGGGCAAGCGCAACTTCTATTTCCGGGTATCGGGCATCATCTATCGGGCATCATTTGCCATGCGTTCTGGCACGCAAAATCGCACTTTTCCTCTTTTCGCGTGTTGCCCGGTCAGCTCTACATCCACGGTTTCCGGTGCCACGCTCCAAGTGAGGCTTTTTAGACGATTTCCCGCAGCGCTATGTTGTTCTAATGCTACTGCCGCCCCATGTATATCCCTTATTCAGGTCAGAATCGCACAAAGATCTGCTATTTCTTGATCGCTGCTTATTTAGATGTAACTATTCAGAGCCATGCGCGCAGGCTATGGATCATGCTTGCACGAAAGCCATAGCTTGCGCATATGGCGAAGTAATCACATGGGCAAAACAGATATCGCGAAGCGATATCAAATGCGAAGCATTAGGTTTTGCAAAAGAGATTCCGAATAGTCACATTCAGATCTTGATTACCTCATCAGCTCCAGGATCTCCTGCATTCCCTCTTGCACCTTGGGATCCAGGGAATCTACCGACCTTTGCAGTTTTTCCTCCCCTTCCAGAGAGCCGGGTATGCCAAGCAGCTTCATCTGCCGGATATAGTAGGCCACAAAGTTGTAATCACTGTAAAATTTATCTTCATATAAAGTATTGGGGGATTGCACAGCTCCCAGCACCGGATACACACATCCGTCCGCAAAAGTCAGCTCAAGCTGCAGATTATCATCTCTGTTTGCATATACGCGAAAGCTTTGGATCTGATCCATCTCGTATCGATGCCGCTCTCCAAAGAAGTAGTCACCAAACTGCCGGCCACACACTTCCGTATACACCTGTGCATCGTATATGGTCAGGCAGACGGCACCTACGGCAAGCAATCCGGTAAGTGCAAGCAGTATCCTCCTGCGCTCTTTTTCAAAGCTTTTCAAAAAAGTAAAAATGCCCAGAAGTATAGCTGCCACTGCACTCAAAAGGCCAAACAAACTGTGATGGCAGCGAAGAACAATGATATCCTCCCTCATACCGGGCATGAGCCGGTCATTTACAATCCCCCATGCAACGACGAGTATCAGCACCGCAGCAATTCCAAAGGCCGTGCACAAAGCAAAGCGAAGCAGACCGCCAAAGGCACCCACAAACAGCTCCAACCCCAGCTTTTTCCCGTTTCGGATGCGCCACATAAACAGGCTGCGATTAGCCGGATAGGCGAGAAAAAAAGCAATGATACCGCCGGCCGGAATCACAAAAAGTGCCGGATCCACCTCTCCCGCTTCCGGGATACCATAGCCAAGAAACAAGTCAAGCAGAGTCACTCCGCCCAAAACAACACCCATTACAATCATGTGTATGCGCATCTTCCTTCGCATGCACATAAGATAGATGTCGTGGGGAAAGGAATGATACCGCATCACCTCACTCAGATTGATCTTTTCGGATACGATCTTGCCGGACAATTCCAGATATCTTTTACAGAAGCAGTGACCAACGGCAAACGATGCCACCCATACAAAAAGAGCTCCATAGAGCGCAAATTTCATTCCATGATCCGGCAGAAGCATCAGATACCAGGTGTAAACACACGCACATCCGATCACTGCGAGGATATACTCCGTGCGATATTTCGCAGACCGTTTATCTACCCAGGAAAGCAATTCTTCTATTTGATCGGTCATCACTCTTTTCCCTCCAACTTATTACCTGTATTTTGCAACACTTCTCTGAGCGTATCGTGATGCTGCAGCACCGATTCCCTATCGCCACAGCACACCATCTCACCCTTTCTCAGGATGCCGATATAATCGGCAACATCCTCCACCTCCTCCGGAACATGCGTGGAAAGAATAACGGTGACCCCCTCCCCGGCGATCAGCTGTTGCAATATTTCCATAAACTTTACGCGAAACACCGGATCCAGATTGGCCATCGGTTCGTCCAAAAGCAGCAACTGAGGCTTTCTTGCCAAAGCAAACGCAAGCTGGACCTGCATTCTCTCTCCTGTGGAAAGTTCATCCATTTTTTGCTCCAATACCTTCTTATCCAGATCAAATCCGCAGATATGATCCATGAAAACATTCATCGAAAAGCGTGTATACAATCCTGAGAGAATGCGCACACTCTCTCCGATCATCTCCTCCGGGAAAAACATATCTTCCTCCCCGACATAGGCCACCTCTTGTCGAAAGCGTTCCTTACAGCGAACCGAATCCATATCCTTCCAGGAAATGCTGCCCGCATCCGGCTCATGCAAACCGTATAACAGCTTAAGCAGCGTACTCTTTCCTGCTCCGTTCTTTCCGAGCAGACACATCAGATAACCATCCTCCAGGGAAAAGTTGACATTCCGTATCGAGAAGTCTGTTCTTTTTCCCCATTCAGTATGCAATTGATAATTTACATTTTTTACCTCTAACATCGCATCTCCTTAAAACAAACCGCGATCTGCCTATGCCTCCTGCCAAAGCAGGTCAACCAGCTCTTTGACTTCTTCTTTGGAAAGGCCGGACTGTCTGCAGGTATCCAGCAAACCTGCCAGTTCCTCCTCCAGACCATATACCTTCTTTTCCTGCAGATATTCTTTGTCCGGGTTATCTACATAAAAGCCCTTTCCCGGGACTGAGTATATCAGACCCTCCTTTTCCAGATCCTCATATGCCCGTTTTGTCGTGATCACACTGATCTTCAGATCACCTGCAAGGCTTCTGATCGAGGGCAGTGCCTCCGCCTCCCCCAGCACTCCGCCAAGGATCAGATCACCCAGCTGCTTTTTGATCTGTTCATAGATCGGAACACCACTCTTTGTCTGAATGCGAATATTCATTCCTCTCTTCCTTTCCTCTAAAGCGCTTCCTTCCTGTTGTATTCCTCTTTTTTACAAGCATTTCTTATGACTGATATTCCGTTTGATCCAGACGCTTTAACTGCTTTCTTGTCACAAGGCACAGGGTAATCAAAAGGAGGGCCGCACCGGCAAGATCTACCGCATTCTGCGATCTTCCGAAGTCAAACCAGTCAAGACCGCTCATCTCCTGTAAAGTTAAGATCCACAGATAGACAAATGCCAGAAGCGGCACCAGAGCCATTGCAATCTCTCTTTTCGTCTCACGTTCGCTAAAGACAAACGGCCTATTGCCTATCTGCTCTGCCGAAAGTGCATAATTAAAATATCCGAGGAATAAAAAGACCTCCATGATCCCCACAAAAGCAATCATCTGCCTATCCCAGTGGTAGCGCCCGGAAAACGAGATATTTATGACATAGCCTGCCGCCACACAAAGCGAATATACCGCTGCCTTTACCATACATTTCACAATAGCTGTCCTACACCTTTCTCTCTCCGTTCTGGGTAAAAGGAGCTGTATCTCTCCTCTTAACATCGGAATCACAAAAAAGGCGATCGGTAAGGACGCGATCATAACCATGTATGGAAATCCTCTCAGAAGCACTCCTCCAAACAGGAAAAAGGAAAGCATCACCAGTTTGGAGGATAAGAGTACGATCCCATTTTCAGCTTTCAGTTCTCTCCACACCTGCTTCATCCGGCTCTCCTCCTGTCTCAATATAGTACATCAGCTCTTTCAGGCTCGCATATCTGCTGACACCTTGTATTTCGTCAGGCAACTGCTCCCTATCCACCTGTACAAGCATCTCCTGATGATGCTTCCCGGCTCTGACACCGACGATATTCTCATCCCGGATATCGGGCACCTCCTCGCGGGAGGATTCGATCAGCTGGAACCGCTCCCGCAAGCTGTCCATCGTTGCAAAATAGCGCTGCAAACTGACACGCGTTGTGGTTTTGCGAGTCGGATCTTCTCTTCCCGTCGAAAGCCACAGGATATAGTCTGCGAACTGCTCCAGTTCATCCACAAGATGGCTGACATAGACAACACCTGCATCCTCACGCGCTGTGATCTGCCGGACGTATTTGTGGAACTCATCCCTGAAATCCACATCCAGATTCGCCGTCGGTTCATCAAACAGATACAGATTTGCCCTGTATGACAGGGCAAAAGCCAGTTGCTGACGGATCATTTGCCCTTTGGAAAGCCTTATGAGCATTGCCTTTTGCGGCACCTCAAATTCCTGCAGCAGTTTCTTATATTTGTGCAGATCAAACGCATCGTAGTAATGTCCGTAAAGCTCTCCACATGCCTCTGCATTTATCAATAGCGGAAACGGGGTGTCCCCAAGAACAAACGCGACCTGTCTTTTATAACGGACAACATCTTCCCTCAGACTGACGCCGTTTATAAAACTATCTCCGCCTTCTTCCGGCATACAACTGCCAAGCAGCATCCTCATCAAAGTCGTCTTTCCCGATCCATTTCTCCCGATCACTCCGAGGACATAGCCGGATGGCAGTTCAAAGTCAACATCAGAGAGCAAAAAACTACCCTTATGCTTGGACAGATGGCTACATTTGAGTATTGTTCCTCTATTCATACTTCGATAAGCTATCCTTTCTCGTTATACGCACAGTATATACAGTTATGCACAGTTTGTCAATAAAAAAGAATGCCGTTTGCGGCATTCTCTTTTTGGATGTAACGCAAAATCATCTACTGTAGCGCAAACCCGCCGTTTGGTGAGATAACCTGTCCCGTCAGATACGGTGCACGCAATATATATGCAAGCGCACCGGCAATGTCGGAGACATCTCCGATATATCCTTCGGGAATGGTTGCCGCAAGTGCGGACAACTCCTCCTGATCCACACCCCGCAGCATATCCGTCATGATCATTCCGGGTGCAATGCTGTTGACCCGGATCCCACGTCCGGCATACTCCAGGGCGAGCGCTCTTGACAGACCGATCACGCCGGCCTTTGCAGCGCAGTAGTCCGCCTGATTGACAACGCCGGTCATGCCTCCGACGGACGATATATTTACGATACAGCACTGCTTCTTACGGCTGCTGTGATTCACCATGTATGGCAGGGTCAGATGTGTCATGTGAAGCGCACTCATGAGATTCGTATTTATGACCGCCTCATAGGCCGCCCTGCCTGTGTCGATCCAATTGCAGTTGTTGGTAATGCCGGCATTGTTGACCAGAACGTCAATCTGCTCCCCAAATCTTGCAACGGTTGCGCCGACTAACGCCTCACATTCCTCAAACCTGGAAACGTCCGCCTTGAAAACCAGTGCATCCAGCCCATAATGCTGCTTTATCTTCTCGGCATGGGTTTCGGACAACACCTTCGACGAATCGCTCCTGTAATTGATCACTACTTGATATCCCATCTCGGCCAGCTGAAAGACCAGTGCCTCACCAATCCCTCTCGAACCGCCTGTGATGATCGCTGTTTTTGCCATATGACACCTCCCGGATTTTTCCTTCCTATAGGTAATTGCAACGCTCCTGGCTACATGAACTTGCATTAGGCAATTGCGAAACTCCTGTTTATGAAATCCAGATTGTGCAGATTGTACAATTCTGCATGCAGGTACTTGTGAGCCGTCGGTACTTAGCGAGGTTTTTTCGAGCTTAGTACCGTTACGAGCGAGCATGTAGCGAGAGCGTGCCTGCTGCGGAATTCGTACAAGATGCACAATCGGCAGTTGCTATAATCTGAGTTTCGCAATTACCTATGAACTTACACAGGTAATTGTGCATGTCTTCTTAGCGTAAGCAATGATCTATTTCCCTCAGTGTTGCCCAAAAACAGCTTTTTATGCAAGGTTGCTACGACAACCTTTCTTTAAAGTCCTCATAGCCAAAGGATTTGATCCGTCGGATCGTGCCATCCGTCTTTTGGGTCGCGATGTCAGGCAATCTCATCCCATTGAAGGTATTGGTCTTGACCATCGTATAAAGCGCCATATCTTCAAAGACAAGCTGATCACCCTCCTGCAGCGGATCGTCAAAAGAGTAATCCCCGATGACATCCCCCGCAAGACAGGTCGGACCGGCCAACCGATAAGTAAAAGCCTTCTCTCCGGCATCCCCCGATTCGCGAAGCGGCGGGCGATACGGCATCTCCAGAACATCCGGCATATGACATGCCGCCGATGTATCAAGGATCGCAACATCCATTCCATTATGCACAATCTCCAATACGCTCGATACCAGATACCCGGCATTGAGCACAACCGCCTCACCGGGTTCAAGGTACACCTGCACACCATAGGTTTCCCTGAAATGTACGATGATCTCTCTGAGGGTTTTGATGTCATAGTCCGCTCTGGTGATATGATGTCCCCCGCCAAAGTTGATCCATTTCATATCCTTAAGATATTTTCCAAACTTTTTTTCAAAAATATCAGCTGTTATTTTTAGTGCATCCGCATTTTGTTCGCAGAGTGTGTGGAAATGCAGCCCATCCAGAAGCGGAAGAACACTCTCGTCAAACTGTGCGGCTGTAACCCCCAACCTCGATCCCGGGCTACAAGGATCGTAGATGGCGTGTCCCTCCTGCGTGGAACATTCCGGATTGATCCGAAGACCGACCGACTTTCCCGCTGCCTTTGCCTGCCGGGCGTATTTGCGAAGCTGCGCAGGGCTGTTGAACACGATATGATCCGAAACCGCCAATATCTGCTCAAACTCATCCTCCCGGAAGGCAGGAGAATATACATGCGTTTCTCCCCCAAATTCCTCCTTGCCCAGCCTCGCCTCATATAAGCCACTTGCCGTGCTTCCCGCCAGATAGCTGCGCATCAGCGGATAACAGGAAAACGCCGCAAACGCCTTCTGCGCCAGAAGTACACGACACCCCGTATCCTCCTGCAGCTGCTGAAGGATCTCCAGATTTTGAATAAGCCGCTTCTCATCGATCAGAAAACAAGGGGTGCGAATAGCATCCGGTAAATTAAATGTAGATTTCATTTTTGCATCCTTTATGTTTCATTTGTGCCATTTCGGCTATGCCTTCTGCCTCTATTCCACCAACACCGGCTCATCATTGATCTGCCAGGGCAGTCCCCATTTGTTTAAAGCTTCCATATAGGGATCGGGATCAAACTCCTCCACCGTATAGACACCCGGTTTGTTCCATGTTCCGTTCAGAAGCATCATCGCACCGATCATCGCCGGAACCCCGGTCGTATAAGAGATTGCCTGCGATTCTACTTCACGGTAACACTCCTGATGATCACAGACATTGTAGATATAAGCTTTTTTCTCCTTGCCGTCTTTTTTCCCGGTAAAGATACATCCAATGTTCGTCTTGCCGACCGTTCTTGGCCCCAGCGAAGCGGGATCAGGCAACAGCGCCTTCAAAAACTGAATCGGCACGATCTTTTGCCCCTCATAATCGATCGGTTCCGTCGAAAGCATGCCAACATTTTCAAGACATTTCATGTGTGTCAGATAACTCTGTCCGAAGGTCATGAAAAAGCGGATCCTTTTAACGCCCGGGATATTTTTTGCCAGCGACTCGATCTCCTCATGGTGGAGCAGGTACATATCCTTCTCTCCCACCTGATCAAATGTATATTCGCGTTTGATACTCATCGCCGGGATTTCCACCCAGTGTCCATCCTCCCAGTAAGAGCCCGGTGCGGAAACCTCCCTTAAATTGATCTCCGGATTGAAATTCGTTGCAAAAGGATATCCATGATCCCCACCGTTACAGTCCAATATATCGATGGTATCTATGGAATCAAAGAGATGCTTTTGGGCATATGCACAGTAGGCCTGTGTCACACCCGGATCAAAGCCGCTTCCAAGTAAAGCCGTAAGTCCGGCCTTCTCAAATTTCTCCTTGTAAGCCCATTGCCAGGAATAGTCAAAATACGCGGAGAATCCCGCTTCTTTGCACCTTTTTTCGTATGCCTCACGCCATGCCGGCTCCGTGATGTCCTCCGGCTCATAGTTTGCTGTGTCCATGTAGTTGACGCCGCACTCCAGGCAGGCGTCCATGATGGTCAGATCCTGATACGGAAGCGCAATATTCATGACCAGATCCGGCTGAACCTTTTTGATCAGAGCCACAAGCTCCTCCACCTTATCTGCGTCCACCTGCTCCGTTGTGATCTTTGTCTTTGTCGTATTTTCCAGCTTTGCCTTCAGCTCATCACATCTGGCTTTGGTTCTGCTCGCAATGCAGATCTCCTCAAACACCTCACTGTTCTGACAGCATTTGCGGATAGCAACGTTTGCCACGCCGCCACAGCCGATCACCAATGCTTTTCCCATTTCTCGTCCTCCTTATTATATAACATGCGTTTTTGTTTATCTTCTCGCATATTTTTAATTATTTCTTTTTTAAATAAATAGTCAGGATATCCGACTTCATCTCAGCGCAAGCAGCATCTCCCTGACAATCTTACAAGCGACCGCAGTAGATACTCCGCTCGGATCGTAATGCGGGCTGAGCTCGTTGACATCACATCCCACGATATGAAGCCTGCTGCACACTGCGGTGGCAGCCTCCCTCAGTTGCTCGAAACTGACGCCTCCTGCCTCCGGGGTTCCCGTACCGGGAAATACGGAAGGGTCAAGCACGTCCAGATCCAGCGTAAAATACACTGGCACGCCCTCAAGCTCCCGTATCGTCTCCTCCAGACCATCAAACGAAAAGCGATGCATGGCGACATGGTCCTTTGCCCACGCGAACTCCTGTCTGTCGCCCGAACGGATGCCAAACTGGTGGATCCGGCCATCGCCGATCAGATCATGGCATCTGCGCAGTACACAGGCATGCGAGAGCTCAACGCCCAGATAATCCTGCCGCAGATCGGCATGTGCATCAAAATGTACAATCGCCACATCGGGGTAGCGTCTAAGCACTGCGCGGAATGCGCCCAGCGTCACGAGATGCTCTCCCCCAAGCATAAAGGGAAGCTTTCCCCCCTCCAGAATCTGCTCTGCGGTCTCCTCGATCTGTGTCAGACAGGCCTGCGTATCACCGATCCGCAGTTCGATATCCCCGCTGTCCATCACGGGCGCATCGATCAGATCCCGATCCTGATATGGGCTGTAACTCTCCAAACCATATGATTCACGCCGGATCGCCGCGCTGCCGAAGCGGGTTCCCGGCCGATAGGAGGTGGTGGAATCAAACGGAGCCCCGTAGAGCACAATGTCCGCCTCCTTATACTCCTTATCGCATTCCAGAAATGTCTCTGTATTTTTGTTAAGCATCTGTCTCCTCCTGCTCCACACTCTTTAACAGTTGCTCCACATAGGCCGGAATGTAAAATGCTCCCTTGTGAAGTGTTGTCGTATAATATTTGCATGAGATTCCTCTCATATTCCAGCGATTTTCATCAAGATCCCTAAGGGGATGATACTTCTTGGACGCAAATCCAAACAGCCAGTGTCCGGACGGATACGTCGGGATATGCGCTTGATAAACCTTGCTGATCGGAAAGGATTCCACGATATTGCGATGCGCTCTCTGACATGCCGCCGCATCTTCCGGATAGAAGGGACTCTCATGCTGGTTGATCAGGATCCCGTCTTCCTTTAGAGCTCTGTAACAGTTACCGTAAAATTCTCTCGTAAAGAGCCCTTCACCCGGTCCAAACGGATCTGTGGAATCCACGATGATCAGATCATAGGCATTCTCTCTTGAGCGTACATACCGCAGTCCGTCCTCATAATGGATCTCCACCCGGGGGTCATCAAGCCTGCAAGCCGTCTTTGGCAGATACTTACGGCACACTTCAACCACTAGAGAGTCGATCTCGACCATATCGATATGCTTGATCTCAGGGTACTGGACAAGTTCCCGGATCACTCCGCCGTCCCCGGCTCCGATCACAAGAACACTTTCCACATGCGGATGAACTGCCATCGGCACGTGTGTGATCATCTCGTGATAGATAAATTCATCCTTCTCCGTGAGCATCATATAGCCATCGAGTGTCAGAAATCTGCCAAACTCCAGAGACTCGAGCACATCAATCCTCTGAAACTCACTCTTTGCGCTGTAGAGTTGTCTGTCCACGCGTATCGAAAATTTAACACTCGGTGTGTGTCTTTCCGTAAACCATAATTCCATATCCACCATCTCCCCATTGATACTTTTATTAAAACAGCATTTAATAATCCACCAAAACGTTTAACTTTAAAATATCCGCATCCTCAGGCCCTGTCATACTGCAGCCTTTCTCCTTTGCATAACATATGTAATCTAATATTTGCTCGGTGATCTTCTCTCCAGGCGCCAGTATCGGGATCCCCGGAGGATAGCACATGACAAATTCACTGCAGATGCGTCCTGCCGTCTCCATGATCGGCAGCGACTCCTTGGGCGCATAGAACGCGTCCTGCAAAGAGCAGACCACCTCGGGATCGATGTACTCCTGCTGCATCAGTCCGCCCCGGTCATTTCTTCCATATCGCCTGCGTATATCCGAAAGAGCAGACACCAGCCGCTCCACATCCCGCGGTCGATCACCGATCGACAGATAGGCAAGCAGATTTCCCAGATCTCCGAACTCCGTCTGGATATCATACATATCCCGCAAAAGATCATAGACTTCTATTCCGGCCATACCGATATCGAGCGTGTTGACAGCAAGCTTTGTCACGTCAAAATCAAACACGCTGTCCCCGTTGATCAACTCTTTCGAAAAAGCGTAGTATCCGCCTATCGCGTTGATCTCCTCCCGGG
>JAGBQU010000041.1 GCA_017632755.1 Lachnospiraceae bacterium | reverse complement strand
TCGATTCGCCATCGCATCACGGACGATATGATTAACACGATGGCTGTCGCTACGGACATTGAGGTAGAAGCCGGACCGATCGACAAGCGATATGAGCAGTTAAAATACTGCCTTGTGACAAAGGAAAAGTACGAGTGCGTCCGCATGAGAAACTAATGCGTGCAAAAAAGGAAGTAGATGATGACAGATTTGGAGCAGATGGTAGGACCGCTTCTTTCGTGGTTTGACCAAAACAAGAGGATCCTGCCCTGGAGAGAGGATACAGCACCCTATCGCGTCTGGGTTTCGGAGATCATGCTGCAGCAGACCAGAGTGGAGTCGGTAAAACCGTATTTTGAGCGGTTTATGAAGGCGCTTCCGGATATACATGCACTTGCAGATGCAGATGAGGAACAACTGTTAAAACTCTGGGAAGGACTTGGTTACTACAACCGCGCGCGCAATCTGCAAAAGGCAGCCAGACAAGTGGTGGAGGAATATGGCGGACAGATGCCGGGGGATGTAGCGGGGCTGTTGGCTTTGCCGGGGATCGGCAGCTATACGGCCGGTGCGGTCGCGTCGATCTCTTTTTGTATCTGTGAGCCGGCGGTGGACGGCAATGTGCTTCGCGTATTGTCCCGTCTGACCTTGCATGCGGAGGACATACTTAGCCAGAAGGTGAAAAAATACTGGGAGGATACACTCAGGACAGTGATACCGAAGGAGCGGCCGGGAGATTTCAATCAGGCATTGATGGAACTCGGAGCGGTCGTCTGCGTGCCAAATGGGGCACCACACTGTGAAAAATGTCCTCTCCGGCAGTTATGCATGGCACATGAGAAGGGAAGAGAGACAGAGTTTCCTTACAAAAAAAGCGCAAAACCGAGACGTGTCGAAGATCGGACGATCCTGATCATACGTGACGGTGATAAAACTGTGCTTAGAAAGCGACCGGATAAGGGTCTGCTGGCAGGAATGTATGAGTTCCCCTCGATGGATGGCCATGTCGGGAAGGAGCAGGTGATCCGCTATCTGGAAAAGCAAGGATATCGTGTGCTGCACATCCGGCCGCTTGAGGATGCAAAGCATATTTTCTCGCATGTTGAGTGGCATATGAAGGGGTATGCCGTCAAGGTGGAGGAACGGGACTTTTCCCATACGCCGCCCCGCAGTGAGCTGGGACACATCCCGGTATATCCACGTGAGACGGACAGTGCATATCCGATCCCGGCTGCATTTCGCGCATATACCCGTTATGTGGACATTCATCTCGGAAATGAGAGTGTTACATGATCACATATATGAGACCGGTGACGGAGGCGCTTTCGCATCCCGAAATTTGGGGGCAAAGTCTTGACTTTTGCATCATGCTAATTTATCATAAAAAAGACTGTTTATTGACAATAGGAAAGCAAGATAAAGAAAAAAATAAAAAAAAGAACAGGAGAAGAGACATGTATTCATTGGATGAAGTAAAAGCAATCGATCCCGAGATCGCACAGGCGATCGTGGACGAGCAGGAGAGACAAAACAGCCACATTGAGCTCATCGCTTCCGAGAACTGGGTGAGTAAGGCCGTGATGGCAGCGATGGGAAGTCCGTTGACCAACAAGTATGCGGAGGGATATCCGGGCAAGAGATACTACGGCGGATGTGACTGCGTGGACGTTGTGGAGAACCTGGCGATCGAGAGAGCAAAGGAACTGTTTGGTTGCGAGTATGCAAACGTACAGCCGCACTCCGGTGCACAGGCAAACCTTGCCGTACAGTTTGCAGTATGTGAGCCGGGCGATACGATCATGGGCATGAACCTCGCTCACGGCGGACACCTGACACACGGTTCACCGGTCAATATTTCCGGAAAATATTTTAACATCGTTCCTTACGGTGTAAATGATGATGGTTTCATCGATTACGATGAACTTCGCAGGATCGCTCTGGAGGCAAAGCCCAAGATGATCATCGCCGGAGCATCCGCATATGCGAGAGCTATTGATTTCAAAAAATTCAGAGAAGTTGCCGACGAAGTGGGCGCAGTTCTCATGGTGGATATGGCACACATCGCCGGACTGGTGGCAGCAGGTCTGCACGAGAGCCCGATCCCGTATGCTGATGTTGTAACGACAACAACACACAAGACACTTCGCGGACCCAGAGGCGGTCTGATCCTTGCAAACAAGGAGGCAGCAGAAAAATACAACTTCAACAAAGCAATTTTCCCGGGCATTCAGGGCGGACCGCTCATGCATGTGATCGCCGCTAAGGCTGTATGCTTTAAGGAGGGCTTATCTGACGAGTTTAAGACCTATGCAAAGAATATCGTGGACAATGCACAGGCTCTTTGCAAAGGCCTTATGGACAGAGGCATCAAGATCGTGTCCGGAGGAACAGACAATCATCTGATGCTTGTGGATCTGACAAACTTTGACCTGACCGGCAAGGAGGTTGAAAAGCTTCTGGATGCCGCTCATATCACAGCCAATAAGAATACGATCCCGAACGATCCGAAGTCTCCGTTTGTCACAAGCGGTATCCGTCTCGGAACACCTGCCGTTACATCCCGTGGCATGAATGCGGATGATATGGATAAGATCGCAGAAGCGATCGCGCTCGTGATCAAGGGCGGAGAGGCTAAGGTAGAAGAGGCAAAAGCGATCGTAAAGACGCTCACGGATAAGTATCCTCTTGTGTAATCGCTCTATTTGAAAGAATGATGGACAGATCGAAATACCGGACATCCGGTTCCCATGCAGTACAGGCTGTGCTGCATGGTTTTTTTATGTAATTGAAAATTGCGCTGCAATTCCGATTGCATAAAAAGCGCTCCGTTATGGATGTGCACGCGCGTAATGAAAATGTTGCATAAAAAGGGTTGCGAGAATTTGTTGATTATGCTATGATATCTTTCAGCGACGCACATGTGTACACGCTGAGCGAACAGATGACTGTGAGACAGACCGGAAAACGGGTGCTCTTTCGAGGTGATGACATGCAGGATACAACCGGTTATTTTGTTGTAAAACAGCGGGCTCTGCCAGATGTTTTGTTGAAGGTAGTGGAGGCCAAAAAATTGATTGATGCAAAGCAGATGTCTGTCACAGAGGCGGTTGATCAGCTGGGTATCAGCAGGAGTTCTTTTTACATATATAAGGACGATATCTTTCCGTTTCACGATACGACAACGGGAACAACGATCACGTTGATGCTGCAGGTGGATGATGTGCCGGGACTTTTGTCCGATGTGCTCAAGATCATTGCAACCTCCGGTGCAAATATTCTGACGATCCATCAGAGTATCCCGGTCAATCAAGTCGCAACACTGAGTCTGAGCGTTCAGGTACTCCCAACCACAGGGGATATCTCCAGAATGGTCAATCAGATGGAACAGATGAATGGTGTGCGCAGTGTAAAAATTTTAGCTAAGGAGTAAAGAGTATGGTAAACGTAGCAGTTTTGGGATATGGTACCGTGGGAAGCGGTATCGTCGAAGTCATCAAAAAAAATCAGGAATCGGTAAATAAAAAGTCGGGTACACAGATCGACGTAACACATATATTGGATTTAAGAGAGTTCCCCGGAGATCCCTATGAAAACATGGTCGTTCATGATTCTGAACAGATACTGAACGAAGACATGGGGGATATCAGCTGTGAGGC
>JAGBQU010000040.1 GCA_017632755.1 Lachnospiraceae bacterium | reverse complement strand
GATAATTGCCTCATAGGTCTTCACACGTCCAACGACATCAACTGACTTGACGGTCAGGATCTCCTGCAGCGTGTAAGAAGCGCCATATGACTCCAGAGCCCAAAAATCCATCTCACAGAAACGCTATCCACCGAAATGTGCCTTACCGCCGAGAGGCTGCTGTGTTACCAGTGAGTAAGGTCCGGTCGAACGAGCATGGATCTTGTCGTCAACCAGATGGTGAAGCTTGAGATAGTGCATGTGACCAATCGTTACCGGCGAATCAAAATACTCTCCCGTTCTACCGTCACGCAGTCTCACCTTTCCGTCCCTGGAGATCGGAACACCCTTCCAAAGTTCTCTGTGATCTCTGTTTTCCGACAGATAATCCATTACCTCCGGAAGCAGTGCATCTTAATATTTTTCCTCGAATTCTTCCCATGAACTGTTTACGTAATCATTGGCAAGATCCAGAGTATCCATGATATCGGACTCGTTGGCACCGTCAAATACCGGTGTTGCAACATTGAATCCAAGTGCCTTTGCCGCAAGGGAAAGATGGATCTCAAGCACCTGCCCGATATTCATACGGGAAGGCACACCCAGCGGGTTAAGCACGATGTCAAGCGGGCGGCCATTCGGAAGATAAGGCATATCCTCAACGGGAAGCACTCTCGAAACGACACCCTTGTTACCGTGACGACCTGCCATCTTATCACCGATGGAGATCTTTCTCTTTTGTGCGATATAAATGCGAACCGACTGATTGACACCCGGTGAAAGCTCATCGCCATTGTCTCTCGTGAATACCTTGGCATCCACAACGATTCCGTACTCTCCATGAGGCACTTTCAGCGACGTATCGCGCACCTCTCTGGCCTTCTCGCCGAAGATCGCACGAAGCAGTCTCTCCTCTGCGGTCAGTTCGGTCTCTCCTTTCGGTGTCACCTTTCCGACCAGGATATCACCTGCACGGACCTCAGCACCGATACGGATCACACCTCTCTCGTCCAGATCCTTGAGCGCATCATCACCCACACCCGGAACATCTCTTGTGATCTCCTCCGGTCCGAGCGTTGTATCACGGGCCTCAGCCTCGTATTCTTCCATATGAATGGAGGTATATACATCCTCCTGCACCAGTCTCTCACTTAAGAGAACCGCATCCTCGTAATTGTAACCTTCCCAGGTCATAAATCCGATGAGCGGATTCTTACCGAGCGCGAGCTCACCGCCGGAAGTGGAAGGACCGTCTGCAATGACCTGACCTTCTTCCACATGCTCACCCTTGAAGACGATCGGTCTCTTGTTGTAGCAGTTTGACTGATTGCTTCGCGTAAACTTGAGCAGTTTATATTCGTCCTTCTCCCCGTCATCATAGGTCATCTTGATGAGTTCGGAAGAAACATAATCAACGGTACCTGCTTTCTTTGCAACCACACAGACACCGGAATCGACAGCTGCCTTCGGCTCCATACCTGTACCTACGACAGGAGCTTCCGTGATCATGAGCGGAACGGCCTGACGCTGCATGTTGGAACCCATGAGCGCACGGTTTGCATCGTCATTCTCAAGGAACGGGATGAGCGCGGTAGCCACCGAGAATACCATCTTGGGTGAAACGTCCATATAATCGAACATGGACTTGGGATACTCCTGTGTCTCCTCTCTATAACGACCGGACACCATCTTTTTCACAAAGTATCCGTTCTCGTCAAGCGCCTCATTCGCCTGCGCAACATGGTAGTTATCCTCCTCGTCCGCCGTCATGTACACAACTTCATCCGTGACACGCGGGTTAGCAGGATCGGTTTTATCGATCTTGCGGTAAGGAGCCTCCACAAAACCATATTCATTGATTCTTGCATAAGAAGCAAGTGAGTTGATCAGACCGATGTTCGGACCTTCCGGTGTCTCGATCGGGCACATTCTTCCATAGTGGGAGTAGTGTACGTCGCGGACCTCGAAACCGGCTCTGTCTCGCGACAGACCACCCGGACCGAGTGCAGACAAACGTCTCTTATGTGTCAGCTCACCGAGCGGGTTGTTCTGATCCATGAACTGTGACAGCTGGGAAGAACCGAAGAATTCCTTTACCGCAGCCTGCACAGGCTTGATATTGATCAGCGACTGCGGGGAAATATCCTCCGCATCGTGTGTTGTCATTCTCTCACGGACAACTCTCTCCAGACGGGACAGTCCGATACGATACTGATTCTGTAAAAGCTCTCCGACTGCTCTGATACGTCTGTTGCCCAGATGATCGATATCATCCGAGTTGCCAAGTCCATATTCCAGATGGATATTATAGTTGATGGAAGCAAGGATATCTTCCTTTGTGATATGCTTCGGGATCAACTCATGCACATTCTTTTCAATGGCATCCGCAAGTTCCTCCGGTTTGTCCGCAAACTCCTCGAGGATCTGCTGAAGCACGGGGAAATAAACAGACTCGGTAATGCCGAGTTCTCTCGGATTGCATTCCACAAAATTAGTGATATCAACCATCATGTTGGAGAGGATCTTGACATTCCTCTCCTCAGCCTGCACATACACATACGGAACAGCTGCATTCTGGATCTTATCTGCGATCTCGGCCGTGACCGTCGTGCCTGCAGCGGCCAGAACCTCACCCGTATACTCGTCTACCACATCCTCGGCGAGCACACTGTTGCGGATTCTGTTGCGCAGTGCCAGTTTTTTGTTGAATTTATATCTTCCTACTTTTGCGAGGTCATATCTTCTCGGGTCAAAGAACATAGCGGTGATCAGACTCTCCGCGCTCTCCACGGAAAGGGGCTCACCCGGGCGGATTTTTTTGTACAGCTCTAAAAGACCTTCCTGATAATTGGCAGAAACGTCTTTGGTAAAGCTTGCTTCGATCTTGGGTTCGTCACCGAACAGTTCACGGATCTCTTCGTTGGTGCCAACGCCGAGAGCTCTGAGCAGAACCGTGATCGGAACCTTTCTTGTTCTATCTACACGAACGTAAAAAACGTCATTGGAATCGGTCTCATACTCTAACCAAGCACCACGGTTGGGAATAACCGTGCATGAGTACAGCTCTTTTCCGATCTTATCATGAGCAATCCCATAATAAATACCGGGAGAACGCACAAGCTGACTGACGATTACTCTCTCTGCGCCGTTGATCACAAAGGTTCCGGTCTCTGTCATCAGAGGGAGATCGCCCATAAAGATCTCATGCTCGCTGATCTCTTCTTTCTCTTTATTGTAGAGACGTACCTTGACTTTCAGAGGCGCTGCATATGTTGCATCCCGTTCCTTGCACTTTTCAATAGAATATTTCTTATCTTCTTCACACAATTCGAAGTCGACAAATTCCAGGCTCAAGTGGTCGCTGTAATCAGAGATCGGAGAGATATCGTCAAATACCTCTTTCAATCCTTCGTTTAAAAACCACTTATAGGAATCCTTCTGAACCTCGATGAGATTTGGCATATCCAAAACTTCTTTTTGTCGTGAATAACTCATACGCATGTTCTTGCCTGTGGCAATAGGACGTATTCTGTTCTTTTCCATTGACATTTCACCCCGTTCTTTCAGATTATCGCAATAGTGCACTATCCATTCTACTGCAAATTTTTATACAAGTCAACAAAAAGTTTTCATTTCTTTAAAGTATGAAAGGCTCGAACCACATGGGTTCGAGCCTGCCAATCTGTAAATTGAAACCACTTTGATTATTTAAGAGTAACCTTAGCGCCTTCTGCCTCAAGTTTAGCCTTGATCTCATCAGCCTCTGCCTTGGAAGCAGCTTCCTTAAGTACCTTGGGAGCTCCGTCAACAAGATCCTTTGCTTCCTTAAGTCCAAGACCTGTAGCCTCACGAACAACCTTGATAACCTTAACCTTGTTCGGGCCAACCTCTGTGAGCTCTACATCGAACTCTGTCTTCTCCTCAGCTGCCTCTGCGCCTGCACCTGCTGCTGCAACTACAACACCTGCTGCTGCGGATACGCCAAACTCTTCTTCGCAAGCTTTAACTAAATCATTTAACTCTAATACTGTTAACTCTTTAATAGCATCGATAAATTCTGCTGTTGTTAATTTTGCCATTTTTATTTCCTCCATTTTTCATTTTTTGTGATTGATCTCAATTACTCTGCATCTGCTGCCGGAGCTGCTTCTGCTTCTGCTGCGGGAGCTTCCTCTGCTGCGGGAGCTTCCTCTGCTGCCGGTGCTGCCTCAGCTGCTGCAGCGCCGCCGCCCTGTTCTGCGATCTGATTAAGAACACGAGCGAAGTTTGTGATAGGAGACTGAATGCTTCCAAGGAATTTGGAGAGCAGTTCTTCTCTTGAAGGGATCGCTGCGATGGTAGCAATTCCTGCTGCATCGTATTCAACGCCTTCCACTACGCCGCCCTTTACTTCAAGTGCAGGAGCTTCCTTCGCAAACTTTCCAAGTACTCTTGCCGGAGCTGTTGCATCGTTCTCGCTGATCGCAACGGCACTGGGACCTTCCAGGTATTTGGATAAGCCTTCAAAGTCTGTCCCCTTAAAAGCAAAGTTCATCATTGTGTTCTTGTAAACCTTGTAGGTAATTCCATTCTCACGCATCTGCTTACGAAGTCTTGTGTCCTGCTCAACGGTAAGTCCGCGGTAGTCAACAAGAACAACTGACTGAGCGGATTTGATGTGGCCTGAAATTTCCTCGACGATCGGTTGTTTTAACTCAACTTTTGCCATTTTGGTTCCTCCTTCTAGATTTTTGTTGCCGAAAGGAGTCTGTATAATAAGAAAACCTCCTGAAAACACAGGAGGTCAAAGTCATTATCATGTGGAAACAGTTCCAAACTCTTCTCTCCTCGGCAGGCGATACACTTACGCGTCATGGCATTGACGCACCTGCTGTCTTCGGCATCGGTCAAAACGACCTTGT
>JAGBQU010000039.1 GCA_017632755.1 Lachnospiraceae bacterium | reverse complement strand
GAGGTGTGCTTGAGCTCGGCTGTCTCCTCGGCTGCTTTTGTCACCTTCCGCATGTCAGGTGTGATCTTAGCCTGATTCATGAGCAGTTCCATCTTGTAGACTTCGTTCTCGCTGCACAGGTCCTTCGCATAGAGATTTCGCGTCTGGTAGTAGCGGCGGATGATCTCCATATTGGACGCCTCGTAGCATGCATCGTCATCGATGATGCAGTTGCCGGCCATGTTCACGCCCATATCGGTTGGCGATTTGTAAGGGTTCTTACCATAAATTCCTTCAAAGATCGCATTCAGCACAGGGAAGATCTCGATATCCCGGTTATAGTTGACGGTGGTCTCGCCATACGCCTCCAGGTGGAAGGGATCGATCATATTGATATCGTTCAGATCCACAGTGGCAGCTTCATAGGCAAGATTGATCGGATGCTTGAGTGGCACGTTCCAGATCGGGAAGGTCTCAAACTTCGCATAACCGGCTTTCACACCGCGTTTGTTGTCATGATAGAGCTGGGAGAGACAGGTCGCCATTTTGCCGCTGCCCGGTCCCGGCGCCGTTACAACGACGAGCGGTCTGCTGGTCTCGATATACTCATTTTTGCCAAAGCCCTCATCGCTCAAAATCAGAGGGATATTGGAAGGATATCCCTTGATCGAATAGTGGAGATATGATTTTACCCCATGTTTGTTGAGTTTCTGGCGGAAGGTGTCGGCTGCGGTCTGACCCGCATAGTGTGTGATGACCACGCTTCCCACATATAGTTCCTGTTTCGTAAATTCATCGATCAACCGGAGCACATCCTCGTCATATGTGATGCCTAGATCTCCGCGAAGCTTACTTTTTTCGATATCGCTTGCATTGATCACGATCACGATCTCCGCCTGATCCTTGAGCTGCAGAAGCATTTTCAGCTTGCTGTCCGGCGCAAAGCCCGGCAGCACACGCGATGCGTGATAATCGTCAAACAGCTTTCCGCCAAATTCCAGATACAGCTTATCTCCGAAGTGACTGATCCTCTCCCGGATATGTTCCGACTGCATCTTTAAGTATTTCTCATTGTCAAATCCAATCCTCATCCTGTATACCTCAATCTGTTCCCCGAAAGATCTTTCGGTTTCCTCATCAAAAAATTACCACTTGTATATTGTACTATATAGATTTCGAAAAGAAAAGCGAGAAAATGTAGAAAAAACGAAGAAAAACTGCCACAAAGTGTTACGTATGAGAGAAGGAAAATCCCAATATACTTATATTGAGTTTATAAATCTTTTATAGATGCGCCCTTTTTTTCATATATAATATATTGATTTCTTAAAATACACCCGATATAATGAAGCGACAGTGGTGAATACTTTTGCATCAAAAAGGATAAAGGCAAGGTAGCAGAATGGATAATCACAATTACCAAAACAACGGAAATAATAATATGAACGGCAATAACAACAATGGGAACGGCAATGGTGGAAACGGTCCCGGCGGTACACCCCCGAGAGGGCAGAATGTCATGTTTCTTCTCATCGCCTCTCTTCTGGTGCTTTTGGTCATGAGCTATTTCATGCGGAGTGTGGCAGGAGGCTCCAGTCAGGAGATCACATACAATGAGTTTATGGACATGGTGGAATCCGGGACAGTGGATAAGGTTGTCATTTCCCCCGATAAGATCGTGATCACACCCAAGAGACAAAAAATCGACAATACAGGAGATTATGTGCAGGCTGCGCCCAGAACCTTTTATACAGGTGTCGTAGATGACGATAATCTTGCTGCTTTTCTGCGTGAGCACGATGTATCGTTTCAGGAGGAGGTTCCCGATAATTCGAGCCTGATACTTTCCATCCTCCTGACCTATATTCTCCCGATTGTGATCGTCTGGGTTGTCTTAAGTTTTTTGTTTCGCCGGATATCCGGAAGCGGCGGCCCGATGGGAGTTGGCAAGAGTACAGCGAAGGTGTATGTGCAGAAAGAGACCGGCGTTACTTTTAAGGATGTGGCCGGACAGGACGAGGCAAAGGAATCGCTGCAGGAGGTCGTGGACTTTTTGCACAATCCCGGGAAATATACCAAGATCGGTGCAAAACTGCCCAAGGGAGCACTTTTGGTGGGACCTCCCGGAACGGGTAAGACGCTGCTTGCAAAAGCGGTTGCGGGAGAGGCCGGGGTGCCCTTCTTCTCGCTGGCGGGCTCCGATTTTATCGAGCTCTATGTCGGTGTCGGTGCCTCCCGTGTAAGGGATCTGTTCAAAGAGGCACAGAAAAATGCCCCCTGCATCATCTTTATCGATGAGATCGATGCGATCGGCCGAAGCCGCGATTCCAAGTATGGCGGCGGAAATGAAGAGCGGGAGCAGACGCTCAATCAGCTCCTCTCGGAGATGGACGGTTTCGATACCTCAAAAGGTATTCTTATTTTGGCAGCAACCAACCGACCGGAGATCCTTGACAAGGCTTTGCTGCGTCCGGGACGTTTTGACCGGCGCGTTATCGTTGATAAGCCGGATTTAAAGGGCAGAGTGGATGTTTTAAAGGTACATGCCAAGGATGTGCTGATGGATGAAAGTGTGGATCTGGACGAGATCGCGCTGGCAACATCGGGTGCCGTGGGTTCGGATCTTGCCAATATGATCAATGAAGCGGCGATCAATGCCGTTAAGCATGGCAGAAATGCGGTTTCCCAAAAGGATCTGTTTGACGCGGTCGAGGTCGTTCTGGTCGGCAAGGAGAAGAAGGATCGTATCATGAGCAAGGAGGAGAGAAGGATCGTCTCCTATCATGAGGTTGGCCATGCGCTGATATCAGCTTTGCAGAAAAATTCCGAACCGGTGCAAAAGATCACCATCGTGCCCCGTACCATGGGTGCTCTCGGTTATGTGATGCATGTGCCGGAGGAAGAGAAATATCTGAATACAGAGGCGGAGCTCAGGGATATGATCGTCGGACTCTTAGGTGGACGTGCGGCGGAGGAGATCGTGTTTGACACCGTAACGACCGGTGCCTCCAACGACATTGAGAAAGCGACCGCCATTGCCCGCAACATGGTGACACAGTACGGTATGAGTAAGCGTTTCGGCCTGATGGGGCTCGCCACGGTGGAGAGCAGATATCTGGAAGGCCGTGCATCCTTAAACTGTGCGGATGTGACCGCAGCAGGCATCGATGAAGAGGTGATGCTGCTCTTAAAGGACAGCTATGAACTGGCAAAGAAACTCCTTTCCGAAAACCGGGATATCCTCGATAAGATCGCGGCTCATCTCATTGAGAAGGAGACCATAACCGGTGAGGAGTTTATGAAGATCTACTGTGCAGAGAAGGGAATCCCCGTTCCGCCGAAGAAGAAGGACAAAGATGCGGATGATGCAAAGACAGATGACGGAAAGGCAGAGTTGTCTGCGAAGGAAGCAGCCGACAAGCCGGAGGAAGCTAGCTGTGAACCGCTTAGAGAAGTTTCTGAGGATCTGGATAAGGCCGATATTCCGAAAGCTGCAGAGGATCAGGATTAGACTGAAACACAGCAGAAGCCGGATGTGTAAAAGTAAAGAAGTCCCCAAGCAAGAAGTATTCCTGCTTGGGGATTGATGTATACTCGAGAAAACAGGCATTTGCAAAACGCCTGATTAAAAAACCGGGAGGTGACGGAGAAGTGGCAGTGACGGGATTTGACATTCAGGGAGAGTTAAAAAAGCTTCCGAACCAGCCCGGCGTGTATCTGATGCATGATGAGAACGATACGATCATTTACGTCGGCAAAGCGATGAATCTAAACAGGCGCGTGCATTCCTATTTTCGCGCCAGCACGAAGCGGACAGCCAAGATCGAGAAGATGGTCAGCCAGATATCCTATTTTGAATACATCATCACCGATTCGGAGCTTGAGGCGCTTGTGCTTGAAAACAATCTGATCAAGGAGCACCGTCCGAAATATAACACGATGCTCAAGGACGACAAAACCTATCCTTACATCAAGGTGACCGTGCAGGAGGAATACCCGCGCATCCTCTTTTCGCGCCTGATGAAGAAGGACAAGGCAAAATATTTCGGCCCCTATACCAGTGCAGCAAGCGTGAAGGATACGATCGATCTGATCAGCAAGATGTACCGCCTGCGCACCTGCAACCGCGTTCTCCCCAGAGATATCGGAAAGGAGCGTGCATGCCTCAATCACCATATGCACCAGTGCATGGCGCCTTGTACGGGGAGGGTATCCCCCGAGGAGTATCAGGAGAATGTCAAACGCGCGCTCGAGTTTTTAAACGGAAATTACAATGTGATCTTAAAGGATCTGGAGGATAAGATGCAGCGCGCCTCCGAGGCGATGGAATTTGAGGAGGCGATCCGCTACCGGGAGCTCCTTGCCAGTGTCAGGAGCGTTGCCCAGAAGCAGAAGATGACGCAGAGCGATGGTGAGGATAAGGACGTGATCGGCATGGCAAAGGATGAGAAGGATGCCGTGATACAGGTGTTTTTTGTGCGTGACGGTAAACTCATCGGACGAGAACATTTTTATATGACAAATGTATCGGAGCAAAGCGATTCGGATATCCTGGGCAGTTTTATAAAACAATTCTATGCGGGAACGCCGTTTTTGCCCAAAACTATTATCCTGCCCACACAGATCGAGGAGACCGAGTTGGTAGCAGGTTGGCTTAGCCAGCGAAGAGGGAGCAAGGTGACGATCGAAGTTCCGCAAAAGGGATCGAAGGAAAAGTTTGTCGATCTGGCTACGCGCAATGCCCATCTGGTACTTAGTCAGGACAAGGAGCGCATAAGACGCGAGGAGGGAAGGACGATCGGTGCCGTAAAGGAGATCGCCTCGCTGATCGGGCTTCGTGAGATCAACCGGATCGAGGCATTTGACATCAGTAATATCAGCGGTTTTCAAAACGTGGGCTCTATGGTCGTCTTTGAGAAAGGAAAGCCACACAGGAGTGATTACCGCAAATTCAGGATAAAGTCTGTGAGCGGTCCCGATGACTATGCGTGCATGAAGGAGGTTTTGACCAGACGTTTTATGCACGGGCTGGAAGAAAAGCAACAGCTTAAAGAGGAGGAGATGGAAGAGCAGTTTGGCAGTTTTTCCAAGTTTCCGGATCTGCTCCTCATGGACGGCGGAAAGGGACAGGTAAACATTGCCAGAGAAGTGCTCGGCGAGCTTTCCATCGATATCCCCGTGTGTGGTATGGTAAAGGACGACAACCATCGCACAAGAGGTCTTTATTTCAATAATCAGGAAGTCGACATCGATCGGTACAGCGAGGGTTTCAAGCTTATCACCAGAATACAGGATGAGGCCCATCGTTTTGCCATTGAGTTTCACAGATCCCTGCGCCGCAAGTCCAATGTGCATTCCGTCCTCGACGATATCCGGGGGATTGGTCCGGCAAGGCGCAAGGCGCTGATGAAAACATTTGACAACATAGATGCGATCAAAAACGCCGAAGTGGAGGATCTGATGCGAACGCCGGGCATGACCCGCGGCGTGGCGGAGGAGATCTACAGACACTTTAGGGATCCAAAGGGAGGAGAAAACCTTGAAAAGAGTAGCACTGATCAATGATCTGTCCGGTTTTGGTAAATGTTCCCTTGCCGCGGCGATCCCCGTGATCTCCGTGATGGGGTTGCAGGCCTGTCCGCTTCCGACAGCCATATTGTCGGCACAGACCGGATTTGACAGTTATTTTTTGGATGATTATACGGACAAAATGAATCGGATCACGGATGAGTGGAGCAGGATGGACGTGACATTTGACGGGATCTTTTCCGGTTATCTGGCCGGTGAGAGGCAGATTGAAAATGTGCTTTATTTTCTCTCGCATTTTTATACTCCGCAAACGATCTATCTGGCCGACCCCGTGATGGGAGACAACGGGAGGTGTATGAAGGCTTTTTCACAAGAGCTTTTGCAGTCCATGAAGGAGCTGACAAAACAGGCCGACGTCATCACGCCAAATTTGACAGAACTCTGCCTTTTGTCAGGTGTGGATTATGAGACGCTGGTATCTCACAGCGGTGAAGGGGATTATGCTTCTCGTATAGCCGAGGTAGCACAGAAGCTGGCGGCACAGGCATCCCGCCCACAGACCGTCATCACGACGGGGATCGTATTTCGCAGGGGAGAAACGGAGCATATCGGTAATCTGCTCGTTTTGCCTTCCGATACCCGGTTTTATGATAAGCCGTATAACGGAAAGAGCTTTTCCGGAACCGGCGATCTGTTTGCCTCTGTTGTTATCGGCAGTCTTGTAAGAGGAGACAGCGCACAGATCGCGGTCTCAAGGGCGACGGAATTTCTGCAGCCTGCGATCGAGGAGGCTTCAGCCAAAAAGATCCCGCGTGATCATGGGATCGAATTTGAGAAATATTTAAAAAATATTGCGGTATAAATTGATTTTATCTCCTTGCTGAATTATAGTGTACATATGGGAATAACTACCAGTAAACTTAAGAGTAACGGAGGTATCAGAGGTGGAACAAAATACACAAAAGATGAGCAAAGAGGAGCTGAAGAATCTGGCTGCATCTTCGGAAATTGCGTTGGCAAACAAATTGACAACGATGGCGTTCTCGATACTGTGCACCATCATCACACTGGCGTATGTGTTGGAGTTCGCAAAGGGCAATCGCACGTTGGGTTATATTATCATAACGGCGCTGATGGCTTTGATACCGATGATCATGTCCTGGGTGCTCTACAAGGGTAATAAGGAGTCTGTGCAGATCAAGCGCGTCGTGGCGATCGGCTATGCTGTTATGTATGCATTTGTTCTCTTTACGGCAAATAACGATCTGGTCTTTACATATGCGATACCGATGCTGATCATCGTCACCTTGTACAATGATGTCAGCTATACCAAGAGGATCGGTATCGGTGTTGGCGTTCTCAATGTCATAGCGATCGCGATCAACATGATAAGCGGTGCATCGACAGAAAAGCTCGTCACTGCGGAGATACAGGGATTTCTTATTGTACTCGTCGTGGTCTATTTCGTGTGGGTATCGACAACCTCGGCAAAGTTTGGAGACATCCGTCAGGCGAGATTGGAGCTTGAGAAACATAAAACGGAGGAGCTGCTTGAGAATGTGCTGCGCATTTCCGGAGGAATGGTCGGAGCCGTGTCCAGCGTGGCGGAGCAGATGGACGAGCTCAAGGCTTCGGTTGACAAGACGCTGTTCTCCATGACAGAGGTCAGCAACGGATCCAACGAGTCTGCCGAGTCTGTGCAGAGCCAGATGGAAAAGACGGGAGAGATCCAGTCACATATAGCGAATGTGAAGGCTACGGCAACCAATATAAGCGATAACGTCAGACTGATGACAGAGGCTGTATCGGAAGGAAATCAGCACATGAACCGCATGGGAGATCTGACAGGACAGATCGACACGGCAGGCAAAGACGTGGCACAGGCGCTTGAATCCTTCCAGGAGACCACAGCACAGATGAATGTTTTCACGGATATGATCACAAAGATCGCGACACAGACAAGTATGCTCGCCTTAAACGCATCCATCGAGGCTGCGAGAGCAGGCGAGGCAGGAAGAGGTTTTGCCGTTGTTGCAACGCAGATCTCTACCTTATCCGGGCAGACGACGCAGGCAACCAACGATATCAAGGAGCTTATCGAGACGATCAACAAGCAGCTTCACATTATGACGGAGACCATTGAAAACCTGCTCCGTATGGGTCAGGAGGAGAGTGTCTGTGCAGACGAGACTGCGCAGAACTTCAGTGAGATCTCTCGCAATGTCGGTATTATAGAGTCACACTCCGATGAGCTTGGACAGATTGTTATCAATCTGGCGAGTGCGAACGACGAGATCATGTCCAGCATTGAGACGATCTCGGCTATGACACAGCAGGTTACCGCGCATGCGACGGAGACCTACAGCGACAGCGAACACAATCAGCAGATCGTGGAGAGTATCAATGTCCTCGTACAGGGACTCAGTGTTGCGGCGGAGCACTTGAAATCGTATACCGCATAACGAACAATCAAAAAGAGAATACCGGTGCAATGTCACCGAAGAGGGAGAGGAAGGTCAATGACCTTCCTTTTTTCAGTTTTAGGTTCGTTTTAGCGATTGTGATGGACTTTTTGATGAATCATTTGTACAATATAAAAAACATGAACAGTTTCATGTCAGGACTGCAAACATGGGAAGTATGTGAACGAGAGTTTTGCAAAAGCCCGCAGGGCAAGGGGGAATCGGTATGAAGATAAGGAAAGCAGCAGCAGGTATGCTGATCGGGGTATGGGTACTGAGCGGCTGCGTGGGCAGAGCAGACGATCCGGACGAAGCGGCGAAGACACAACAGACGACATCGGATGGGGAGACGGATCAGGATCCCGCAGCTCTAAATGCGAAGCAGCTTGCAAAACTGGCCGGTGACTATTCGGATAAGGCACAAAAGGCCGAATGGTCCATGGAAAGCGCTACCGTTTTGAACCTCTCCGACGGAGGTGTCCTTATAGAAGGGGACGGAGTCAAGGAGAATGCCGGTGTTTTGACCATCACAAAAAAGGGTACCTATGTTCTGCAGGGATCGATGGAAAAAGGGCGGATCGAGGTGGACGCGGATGAGCAGAATGTGACGCTTGTCTTAAATAACGTATCCATCGCCAGTGAGACGTCCGCCCCGATCTGCATAAAAGAAGCAAAAAATGTGTATCTGATCCCGGCGGATGGGTCAAAGAATCGGATCCTTGACAGGCGCGCATCTGCGGACAGCAGCGAGGATGACGATACCGAGGAGGAAACTGCCGCCATCTACAGCAAGGACGATCTGGTTCTGTGTGGGACGGGAAGTCTGTATGTCGAAGGCGGGTATAAGGACGGGATCAAGGGAAAGGATGAACTGCAGATATTGAATGTGTCGCTCACGGTCAAGGCAAATGACGATGGCATGATCGGGAACGATTCCGTCTGTATCAAGGATGCATCCGTAACGATCGAAGCCGGAGATGACGGGATCAAGGCTACGGAGGAGACGGATCAAGGTTATGTGGTGATCGATTCCGGTAATATTGCGATCACAGCAAAGAATAAAGGGATTGATGCCGTAAATGTGCCGGCCGGACAGGAACCGACAGCATTGGACAAGAAAGTGATGGCG
>JAGBQU010000038.1 GCA_017632755.1 Lachnospiraceae bacterium | reverse complement strand
ACCTGCGATAAGGGGATCGTCATCTGTACCACGGGTATTGGCATTTCCATCTCGGCAAACAAGGTGAAAGGAGTGCGGGCCGCACTGTGTGCGGACACACTTTCCGCAAAGATGACAAGGCTTCACAATGACGCCAATGTGCTGGCAATGGGAGCCGGTATCGTCGGCAGCAATCTGGCACTGGAGATCGTCGACACCTTCCTTGCGACCGATTTTTCCCATGTGGAAAGACATCAGCGCAGGGTGGACATGATCGAGGGGAAATAGACACGAAGTGCAACTTCATGTTGTGGATAAAGATTGGGAGGAGGACAAATGGGAAAGGTAGTAATCATGGATCATCCGCTGATCCAGCACAAGATCGGTTACATCCGGAGAAAAGATACCGGAACAAAGGATTTCAGACAGACCATCAGCGAGATCGCAACATTGATCTGCTATGAGGCGACCCGCGATCTGCAGCTCGAGGAGGTGGAGATTGAGACTCCGATCTGCAAGACAAAGGCAAAGGAGCTCAAAGGGAAAAAGATGGCGATCATACCGATCCTGCGTGCGGGACTTGGCATGGTGGACGGCATACTTACCCTGATCCCGGCCGCAAAGGTGGGACATATCGGGCTTTACCGTGACCCCGTGACGATTAAACCGGTTGAGTACTACTGCAAGCTTCCCGCGGACTGCGCGGAGAGAGAGGTCTTTGTCGTGGATCCGATGCTTGCGACAGGAGGATCAAGCGTGGCGGCGATCCGGATGCTCAAGGAAAAAGGCTGCAAAAACATTCATTTTATGTGTATCATCGCTGCTCCGGAAGGCGTGGAGGCGATGAAGAAGGCACATCCCGATGTGGATCTCTACATCGGTGCGCTGGATGAGAAGCTCAATGAAAACTGCTACATTGTTCCGGGACTCGGGGATGCCGGTGACAGAATGTTCGGCACGAAATAAGGGGAAAAAGGATGAGCAAAAAGCGTGAAGATTATATAACGTGGGACGAATATTTCATGGGGGTTGCCAAGTTGTCCGGGAAGCGGTCCAAGGATCCCAACACCCAGGTCGGTGCCTGCATTGTCGGATCGGATAACCGGATCCTGTCGATGGGTTACAACGGTTTCCCCAACGGCTGTTCCGACGACGAGTTCCCCTGGGACAGGGAGAGCGACCGGTCACTGAAAACAAAATATCCCTATGTGACACACGGTGAGCTGAATGCAATATTGAATTATCGCGGTGGGACGCTGGAGGGAACCAAACTGTATGTTTCTCTGTTCCCCTGTAATGAGTGCGCAAAGGCGATCATCCAGAGTGGCATCAAGACGGTGGTTTATGCAGAGGATAAGTACAAGGATTCGGATTCGGTGATCGCGTCCAAGAAGATGTTTGATGCCGCAGGGGTGAAATACGTGCAGTACGAGAGCAATCAGAAGAAGATTCAGCTGGATCTGTGATGATCGGATGACACAGGGAAAAAGGAGGCGAGTTTGTTTGGATAGAATCGTTCGAAAGCTTGAAATATTTGCCGCTATCATGATGTTGGGCGTGCTTTTTGTCACAACGCAAGCAAATGCCACATCCACGGCGGACAAGCTCAACAGGGTCAAGCAGCAGAAAAAGAATAATGAGAGCAAGCTGGACAGTACCACGAACGCCATCGAGGAGCTGAAGTTGGAAAAGGCGGGACTTGGCGATTATCTGGACAACCTCGCGCTTCAGCTGGAGGAGCGTACACAGGAACTTGAGCGCTTGGAAGGACTGATGGCGGAGAAGGAAGCGGCCATCGAGGAGGCGCAAGAGGATCTCAAGGAAGCGCGGATCTCCGAGAAAGAGCAGTACGATGCCATGAGAAGCCGCATTCGTTTTATGTATGAGAGAAGCCAGAATCTATATCTGGAGCTTTTGTTTTCAGCAGACAGCTTTGCAAATTTTCTCAATCAGTCGCAGTATATCGAGAAAATGACGGAGTATGACCGCAATATGCTGGTGACCTTTCGGGAACTTCAAAAGAGGATCGAGAGCGATGAAGAGATTTTGGAGGGTGAGCTGGAGCACCTGGAGCAGCTGCAGAGCGAGGCATCCGAGAAAAAGGATGAGATCGCACTCCTGGTAAAGGAGACCCAGAGCTCGGTAGAGGAATATATGTACGAGATTTCCGAAAAGGAACAGGAGGCTCTGCTTTTGGAGGAAGAGATCCGAAGGCAGGAGGTCGAGGCGGCGGATCTGCAGGAGCGGCTGGCTTCGGAGATCGCGCTTTCCCGCATGGCAGCAACATCCGAAACGCGGGATCTGTCCGGCTTAAGCTTTGACGCATCGGATCTGGATATGATGGCTGCGATCATAGAGTGTGAGGCGGGCGGTGAGCCCTACACCGGAAAGGTGGCTGTTGGTGCCGTGGTATTAAACAGGGTGAGAAGCTCGCTCTTTCCCGATACGGTGGCGGGTGTGATCTATCAGAACAGGCAGTTTTCGCCCGTAGGAAGCGGGCGGTTTGCGATGGTGCTCGCAAGAGGCGCAAACACATCCTGTTATGAGGCGGCGCAGGATGCGATGAGCGGTTCGAGTCCTGTTGGCAACTGCGTGTTTTTCAGGACGCCGATCCCCGGACTGACGGGCATACAGATCGGTGGACATATCTTTTATTAACAAAAAGACCGGGATAGAAGCCCGGCAGATCATAGGAAGAAAAAACGGTCATATTGACAGAAACAGCCGGGCTGTCTGTGTTATATGACCGTTTTATTGATGTTGTTCAAATTTTTCGATGGGGGCGGTGAGCTCCCCGAGTCTGCCTGCATAGATCAACGAAAGAAGATGGCTTAAGCTTCGCAGGCATTTACCGACCTGGGCGGGCGAGAGTTTGCCGCTGTCAAGTACATCGGCCAGCTCGTCGAGATCCACGACCTTCACCTTCCCGTCGGGATATACGATGACGTCCGCGAGCAGATCGGTCATCACGAGGGCATTGTCTGATGCCCGGTATGCATGATCGATGATATCGCAATAGTGGCAGAGAAGATTTCCCTCCCGGTCATAAAACTTGCTGATCTTGTAACCGTCGTCCAAAAAACAGCAGGAATACCCATGATGCAGATCCTTTTTGGGTCTTAGCGCATTCCATTTCGTGATCAGAAGGCCGTTTTCGTAAAGCAGGACCTGATCGTCCTTTAGCAGGACACATTCGTCCGGGATGATTCGCTTGCGGTACAGTGCAGGATATTCCATACTACCTCCAATCTGCGTTACGCAACTTAATAGTACCTTTTTGACAGATAAAAGTCAACGGAAATCCCTTTTTTACGTGATCCGAAGGAGGAGAATTCTGCTATTTCTCGCAAAATCTTCATAGTTTCAGGAAAAACGTATCAAAAAGAGTTTTTCGCTAGACAGCAATTATAAAAATAGGTATAATAAATCTGTATGCGGCAAAGAGGAATTATTTATGAAACAAGATAGAAATATCATCCGGCTGCTTGCGATGGTCACGCAGTTCGGACTCAACATGCTTGTTCCGATTTTCATGTGCTCCTTTCTGGGAATGTATCTGGATCGGAAGCTCGGGACATCCTTTTGGATGATCGTGTTGTTTTTCCTTGGTGCCGTGGCAGGCTTTCGGAATATCTACATCCTTGCCATGAGGACGGCATCGCGCAGTGAGAAGGAAGAGAGACGAAATGCTCGGAAACGTAGGGAAAATCATTCGGACAAATAAAACGTTACAGGAAATGCTCTTCGCGATGCCCTTTTGCGGCATCGTATGTCAGCTCACGATCGTCTGGTTTGTGAAAGACCGGGCGGCATATACGATCGGTCTGTGGCTCGGCGTGTTCATGGCGGCATGCATGGCAGTCCACATGACCTATGCCCTTGAGCGTGCATTTGATTTTGACAGCGCAACGGCGCAAAAGATCCTGATGAAGCAGAATCTGCTTCGCTATGGTTTTGTCGTGGTAGTCTGTGCGCTGATCATGATAAGCGGTTTCATCAATCCGCTGTCAGCCTTTTTGGGTCTGATGTCTTTGAAAGTATCGGCTTATCTACAGCCGTTTACTCATAAACTTATTAGGAGGTGAATGTATGGGTCAGGGAATTTTGTTATCCGGACAACCGGAACTGGACTTTATGGTTCACGGGGTTTTTTCCTATGAACTGTTCGGACAGACCGTGTGGATAACAACGACGCATGTTTGTCTGCTGATCGTGCTCCTTGTATTGTGCATCTTTGCATTGGTCACGAGATCGGTAATGAAGCATGCGACTCTGGTTCCGGGAACATTCCAGAATATTGTTGAGCTGATCGTGGAGATGCTGGATCATATGGTTGAGGGAACGATGGGCAAGCATGCGATCAAGTTCGTCAACTACATCGGGACGATCTTTATCTTCATTTTCATCAGCAATATTTCGGGACTACTGGGACTGAGACCACCTACTGCAGATTACGGTGTTACATTGCCGCTCGGCCTTGCGACATTCGCGATCATTTTTTTTAACAAAATCAAACACCAGAAGGTCATTGGCTTTTTAAAGGGTCTTTGCGATCCGTGGCCATTCTGGGCACCGATCAATGTGATCGGTGATGTTGCGGTTCCCATCTCGTTGTCGCTGCGTCTTTTTGCCAACGTGTTATCAGGGACTGTAATGCTCTCGCTGATCTATGCGCTGCTTTACAAATTTGCATACGCATGGCCGGCGGTGTTACATGTTTATTTTGATCTGTTCTCCGGCGCGATCCAGACATATGTATTTTGTATGCTTACCATGACATATGTTGCCGATGCCATCGGGGACAACTAAGAGCCGCGCCGCATGTCGGCGGAAAGATCCGGCAGCGCAGCGTGACAAAGGATAAGAAAAAAGAAAAAGAAAATCAGGAGGAAACAAACATGGAATTCAATGAAAGCTTTATTTTGGGATGCTCAGCAATCGGTGCGGGTCTTGCGGTTATCGCAGGTATCGGACCTGGTGTAGGACAGGGTATTGCTGCAGGACATGCGGCAGCAGCAGTTGGTAGAAATCCGGGCGCAAGAGGTGATATCACGGGAACCATGCTTCTCGGACAGGCCGTTGCCGAGACGACAGGTCTTTACGGTCTGTTGATCGCAATGCTTTTGTTATTCGTAAAACCTTTGGTATAAAAGCCTTCAAAAAGAGAATAGAGGAAAGGAGGCTTTACACATATGGAACGTCTTTTTGATCTGGACTTACAGCTTTTACATGATGCGGTATTGACGCTGATATCCGTGATCGCCCTGTTCTTTCTTATGTCCCATTTCTTTTTCAACCCCATCAGGGATTTTTTGGAAAAGAGAAAGAATAAGATCGCGGAAGATTTAAGCTATGCAAGTTCGCAAAAAGAAGAGGCGACGGCTCTGAAAGAGGAATACGATCAGAAACTGGGCGCCGTGGATAAGGAAGCGGAGGAGATTTTGACGGAGGCCAGAAAGAAAGCCCTGGCTACCGAAAACCGCATTGTCGCCGAGGCCAAGGAGGAGGCAACGCGCATCATCAAGCGTGCGAACGAGGAAGCTGCTCTTGCCAAACAGAAGGTTGCCGACGACGTCAAGAGGGAGATGGTAACTCTCGCGTCCGTGATGGCGGGCAAGGTTGTTGCCGCAAACATCGATACAACGGTTCAGGAGACCCTGATCGATGAAACATTGAAAGAAATAGGTGAGAACACATGGCTAAGCTGATTTCCAAAACATATGGCGAGGCTTTGGTGGAGCTTGCGGTGGAAGAAAACAAGGCGGATGATTTTGTTGCCGAGCTTGGCGTGATCCGGCAGGTACTTGAGGAAAACGCACAGTTTGGCGAACTGATGAATCATCCCAAGATCGTGAAGGAAGAAAAGCTCAAGGTGATGGAGGAGGTCTTTAAAGGCCGTATCAGCGATGAGCTGCTCGGATTTTTCCTTCTGATCATCGAAAAGGATCGTTACAGAGAGATCGACGGTATCCTGGATTACTTTGTCTGCAGGATCAAGGCAATCAAGGGGATCGGTATCGTGTACGTTTCTACGGCAGCCCCATT
>JAGBQU010000037.1 GCA_017632755.1 Lachnospiraceae bacterium | reverse complement strand
TCGTTCATGATTATGAAGAGATACTGAACGATGACAGTGTGGATATCATCTGTGAGGCAATGGGCGGCGTAGAGCCTGCATATACCTACTCAAAGCGGGCACTCCTCAAGGGAAAAAGCGTATGTACTTCCAATAAGGAGCTGGTTGCCGTACATGGACCGGAACTTTTGCAGATCGCCCGCGAGCACAATTGCAATTATTTCTTTGAGGCAAGCGTGGGCGGCGGTATTCCGATCATCCGGCCGCTTAATACATCCCTTACACCCGAAAAGATCGAGGCGATAACGGGAATACTCAACGGAACGACGAACTACATCCTGACAAAGATGGAGAAGGAAGGCTCCGATTTTGCCGAGGTATTAAAGGAGGCACAGGATAAGGGATATGCAGAGCGCAATCCGGAGGCAGATGTGGAAGGCTATGATGCATGCCGTAAGATCGCCATCCTTTCCTCTCTGGCATATGGACGCACTGTAAATTATGAAGATGTGCACACGGAGGGGATCACAAAGATTTCCACCGCTGATTTTAAATATATGAAGAAGCTTGGTGCAACGATCAAACTCCTGGGAATGAGCAAGGATGTGGAGGGAAAAGTTACCGCCATGGTCTCTCCATGCGTTATCTTTTCGTCTCATCCGCTCTACAGCGTGAGTGATGTATTCAACGGTATTCTTGTGCGCGGAAATATGCTCGGAGATACCATGTATTACGGACGCGGAGCCGGGAAACTCCCGACTGCCAGTGCGGTGGTATCTGATGTGATCGACTGTGCAAGAAACATCGGACGAAATGTTTTCTGTTTCTGGAATCCGGAGAAATTGGAACTTGCCGATTTCGCAGATAACAAGAGAAGATTTTTTGTGCGCACGGGCAGTGATGCAGAGAGCGTTCAAAAAGCATTCGGCAAGGTTGAACTGATCGACGCCGGTGTGGACGGTGAGGTCGGTTTTATCACAGCTTGCATGAGTGAGACAGAATACAGGCAGAAGGCTGCTGATATTTCCGTTATCGGTATGATCCGCGTTGAAGAGTAGAAGCGGATCCGTTTGGTTAAAAAGTTGATTTGAGGAGTGAGAATATGAAAAAAGTAGTTAAATTCGGAGGAAGTTCTCTGGCAAGTGCAAAGCAGTTTGAAAAGGTGGGGGCGATCATAAGAGATGACGAAGACCGCAAGTTTGTGGTTCCCTCGGCACCCGGCAAACGCAATGCCGGAGATACCAAGGTTACGGATATGCTGTATGCCACCTATGCTTATGCGGACAAGGGGAATGATTTTAGCAAGGCGCTGAAGGCGATCGAGGCGAGATATCAGGAGATCATTGATGGTCTGGGACTGGATCTTTCCCTTGCAGATGAGTTTGCTGTAATTGCAGAGAATTTTAAAAAGAAAGCCGGATCGGATTACGCGGCAAGCCGTGGAGAGTATCTCAATGGTATCATCATGGCCAACTATCTCGGTTATGAATTTATTGACGCAGCACAGGTCATCTTTTTTGACGAAGAGGGGAACTTCCTGGCGGAGAAGACAAATGAGGTTCTCTCCGAGCGTCTCAAAAATGCAGAGAGAGCCGTGATCCCGGGATTTTACGGTGCAAAGGAGAGCGGAGCGGTTAAGACCTTCTCAAGAGGCGGCTCTGATATCACCGGTTCCATCGTCGCAAAGGCAGCATGTGCAGACGTCTATGAGAACTGGACGGATGTTTCCGGCTTTCTGATCGCAGATCCCCGGATCATCGATAAACCGAAGGCGATCG
>JAGBQU010000036.1 GCA_017632755.1 Lachnospiraceae bacterium | reverse complement strand
TGCATGGTATTTGAGCTGTATGAAGCTGACCGGTATCGGGCGTTTGGATATGCTTTTTGTCGCCGCGCCGCTCTGGGTGCTGCTCCTTTGCATGGCTGCCTATTATGAGATCGGAGCGGGTATCTTTGGCAGGTTTGATGCAGGCAACCGAAGATCTTTGTTGTTTCTTTTGTTTTTCACCCTTGTCACATTGTGTGGGAATGCCGCTTATATGAATACCTCCTATGGGTTATTGCACTATGCTTATGAGGAGACCACGCTTTTTGCAAGCGTGCTTTTGCCCTGCGTGTTTGCCGTGCTGCTCACGGCAGGAAGGAACATCGGGAGGAGACGCAGATGACGGAATTATGGGAACAGATGAAACTGACATTGTACTTTATGCGGCTTGAGGATAAGTATTGGGGATTGTTTCTGGGAGGGCTGTTTGTGCTCTTTTTGCTGCGCGCAAGGGAGACGGGGCGTCTGCTCGTTACGGCTTGTGTTACCGCACTGGTATGCATCTGCCCGATCACGGCTTATGTACTGCTGAGAGTGCTCCCTTCCGGCACGGAGTATTACCGGCTCTGGGCGATCACTCCTGCGCTTGTCGTGATCTGTGCTGCACTTACGCTTTTGTATGAGCGGATCGGGAAAAAACGCCGGGACAAGTTTCTCTTTGTTTCAGGCGTCTTTGTCATTCTTTTCCTTGCAGGCGAGTTTGCATATACGTCCGGCGATGCGCGTACAGATGATCCCACGCGGATTGGCAGGGATAAAGCCGGTGCCTACGAACTGATGCTCTCGGACATGAGGCAGCAAGGAAAGGAAACCGCTTTTTTGTGGGGTCCCTATCGTGTCATGGCGGATAGCAGGATCTACGATACCTCCCTGCGGCCGATCTATGGAAAGGATATCGAAAAGGAGAACGGCGCATATGACCAGACCTTGATGAGCCTCTATCAGGGCTATGAGAATTTTGCGGCAGAGGATGCGCCGACGGATAATAAAGAGGAGCAGGTGATGGCGATCGCCAATGCCTTGAACGTGTTCCCGGAGATCACCTGCGATTATGTGGTGATGATCGATCCCAAGACGCAGGGTACGGATGTGGATCCGATATGGATCTTTGAGGCGCTCGGATATGTGTATGTGGGAGAGAGCGGCATGTATCAGGTATATAGGAGAGTATAGGATGATTGGAATACAGATTTTAGCCGCATTTTTTTGGATGTGCATCGTGCCTTTTCTGACCGGTTCTGTCTTTAGCAAACTCTTGTTAAGGCAGGGGAAATGGAATGTTTTTTTTGTGACAGCGACAGGTCTTTTGATACAGTACGCATTCTATGAGATGCTGGCACTGGCATTTATCTATCTGGATAAGAGTTTCCGGCTTATGAGCAAGCTTTATGCACTGGGCGCGCTGCTTTTGGCGTTTGCGGGCGCTGTAGTTTTGTTTTTCAGCCGCCGGGCACTCGGATCCCTGCGGAAGGATCTTTCGAAGGAGGCTGCCGGGAACCGCGGAGAAACACTGTCGCAAAGCGTATGGAAAAAAGGAAGGCCAAACGGATATCTGCTGACATCGTTTGTGCTGATCGCCATACAGATCGTTGCGATCCTTTTTTGGGCGACACCGGATGCTGATGATGCGTTTTATGCAGGACTTTCGTCCATGAGTATCGCCTGTGATTATGTGCTGAAATATTCGGCGTACAGCGGAGTGATGCGCGCGGCGATCGGACGCCGGTATGCGATCTCGGCTTTGCCGGCTTATCAGGCTACGTTGCAGCTTCTGTGCGGGAAACTCCACCATCTGTTTATCACACATAATCTGTTTCCCCTTTTTTATATGCCGCTATCTTATGGCCTTTTTTACTGTATCGGCGGGCTTTTTGCACAGGGCGAGAAGGAATTGCAATATCGTTATTTCTTTTTCTTTGCGCTTCTGCATCTGTTTGGAAACACCGTTGTGTTCAGCCCGCAGAACTTTCTGGTGACCCGGATCTGGCAGGGGAAGGCTCTTTTTGCCTGTATCAGCCTTCCGTATTTCTATCTTTTGCTGGACGGATTGTTTGGAGCGAAAGCGTGGGGACAAAGAATGCTATGGGTGCTCCTGCTCCTCGCTGGTTTTGTCGGGACGGTGTGTATGGGAGAGACGGGGCTGTTCCTTGCGCCGCCGATGATCCTTGCACTCGGTGCGGCACATTTTTTTGTGCGAAAGGTGCCATTTGGGAGAGATAAGGAAGGTGCTGTATGAGTTTTCTCTGGCAGATAAAGGATGAAGTGAATCGATATTGGGGAGTGGGGGCACTTGGCGTTTTGTTCCTGTGCTTTTGTCTGTTTTTCCTGCTTGACAAAGAAAAGAACCGTGCGATGAAGGTGTATCTGTGCTATGCAGGTTTTGTTGTACTCGGGATCGCAAATCCGGTGTCTTTGTATGTGCTCGAAAAAACCAATAATATGGGGGTGTTTGAGCGGCTGTTCTGGTTGTTTTTGTCTCCGGTTAT
>JAGBQU010000035.1 GCA_017632755.1 Lachnospiraceae bacterium | reverse complement strand
TTCTTAAAAAGGGCCTCGCCGATGATGACGGCAGCCAGACCGATGACGATGGCTCCGCGCCCCATATTGATATCCGAAAAGCCCTGGTACTGTGAAAGCAACGCGCCGGAAAGTCCAACGAGACCATTGGAGAGCATGAGCCCCAGCACCTTGGAGACATTTGTGTTGATGCCCTGTGCGCGAGACATATTGCTGTTACAGCCCGTGGCGCGCAGCCCGCAACCGAGTTCGGTTCCGAAGAACCAGTAGAGCAAAAGAACGAGCAGCAGGATCATCAGACAGACTACAAAAATGGAATTTTTGTAGAAGGGGACATCCCTGATATAGCGCAGGGAAACGAGCAACTGATATTTGTCGACATTGATGGCCTGATTTGCCTTTCCCATGATCTTGAGATTGATGGAGTAGAGCCCCAGTTGTGAGAGGATTCCCGCCAGAATGGCGGGGATTCCCATGAAGGTGTGAAATATTCCGGTGGCAAGACCGGTCAGCATACCGGCAGCGGTAGCAGCCAGCATGGAAACAACGACATTGTGACCGGACAGCATCATCATGATGCAGACTGCACCTCCCGTGCACAGGGATCCGTCGACGGTCAGATCTGCAATATCCAGAATGCGGAAAGTGATATAAATACCGATTGCGGTGATACTCCAGATCAGACCCTGGGCGATGGCGCCCGGCATTGCAGACAGTAGATTTAAGACATTCATCGTTTTCCTCCAAATTTCTATAATAAGCGGGAGAAAAATCTCCCGCCTATGAAAACACGATTATATAATATCCGGTATTATTCGGCGATCGCCTCATAGTCATCCGGAATGGTGATCCCGAGTGAATCGGCAATGCTTGGATTGTACTTCTTTGCAAACTTCGGCGCATACTCGATCGGCATGGTCGAGATATCTTCTCCGTCTGCCAGAATCTTTGCTGCCATCTTACCTGTGGCAACGCCTAAGTCATAATAGTTGATGGACAAGGTTGCAACACCGCATCCGGCACAGATACCTTCCTCGCCTGCCACAACCGGAACACCTGCCGGAAGGCAAATATTGTTGATGATCTCTGTGTTGGAGGCAACCGTGTTATCGGTGGGAACGTAGATCACATCCGCCGTATTGGCTGCGTTTGTCACAACGGAAGAAAGATCGTTGGAATCCGAAAATGCATAGAATTCACAGCTGTATCCCTTCTCCTCGAGGAAGGATTTGATGGTGTTTACCTGATACTGGGAGTTTGCCTCTGCAGAGCAGTATAACAGGGCAACGGTCTTTGCATCCGGGAACAGTTCCTGCAACATATCGGCCTGACCGTCAAGCGGTGCAAGATCGGATGTTCCGGAGATGTTACCTCCGACGGTACCGTTAAAATCGCTGATCTCAAGAGCTACGCCATACTCGGTGATAGAGGTTCCCAGAATCGGTATCTCGTTCGTGCCTGCGGCAGCGGCCTGCAGTGCAGGTGTTGCGTTTGCAAGGATCAGATCGACCTTGTTTGAAACAAAGCTGTTTACAATGGTGGAACAGGTGTTGGAGTCGCCCTGTGCATTTTGTTCATCGAAGGTGACTTTGTCGCCGAGAGCTTCCTTTAAAGCATCTTCAAAGCCCTGTGTGGCAGCGTCCAGCGCCTCGTGCTGAACCAGCTGGCAGATACCAACGGTAAAGGTTGTGCCTGAGGTGGCACCTGTCTCGCTTTCGGAACTGCTGTTGTCTGCAGCTGTGCTGCCACATGCAGTGAGTGAAGCGATCATGACAGCAATCAGAAGTAATGCGGTCAATTTTTTCATAATTTCTCCTCCTAATATAAAGTTGTTGCCTGCCGGGACAATCGCACCCGGCATCGGTAAAATACCGACGTTCAGATTATACAGTTTAATCCGGCATGCGTCAATGGATTTTGCTGTGGAATAGTATTTTGTGGGCGGAATATAATCAAAGGAAAACGGAAAAAAGAGAGTGCATGACAGATGGATGAAACGAATTTGATCATTGATCTTGCGGAACTTCTGTACAGCAAAGGATGGATCAGCTGTCAGGAAAAAAACAGACTGTACCTTCTGCTCAGTGAAAGAGAGAGAAGCAGGCGAAACAGAGAGGGGGTGCAACAGGAGGAAAAAGAAAATGGAATGAATTGAAAAAACAATCATAATAAGGTAAAATAAATCGTGCATGTTATGTGCCGCAGTTACATATCTTTTTTATAAGGACCTGTAACCCGGTTTTTATCACAGTCGGATTACGGCTGGGCATTGATACGTATTGCGATTATTTTACAAAGTTTGGACTGAGAGAGAAAACGGGGATCGATCTGCCCGGCGAGGCAGGGACGATCATGCACCGGAAGGAAAATATGGGACTGGTGGAGCTTGCAACCGTATCCTTCGGACAGTCGTTTCAGATCACTCCCATTCAGCTTGCCGTGACGGTAAGTTCCATTATAAACGGCGGCAGGAGAGTTACACCGCATTTTGGTGTGAGCGTATCCGACGCATCGGGAAAGATCGTCCGGACTTTTACTTATGAAGAGAAAGAAGGAGTCGTATCGGAAGAAACTTCAAAGACAATGCGCATGATCCTGGAAAAGGTCGTTTCTGAGGGATCGGGAAAAAACGGAGCGGTTGAGGGATATTCCGTGGGAGGGAAGACCGCCACAAGTCAGACGCTGCCGAGGGGAAGCGGAAAATACATCTCATCTTTTATCGGCTTTTCCCCTGCAAAGGATCCGAAAGTCCTTGCAATGGTTGTCATCAACAATCCCAAGGGCATCTATTACGGCGGGCAGATCGCCGCGCCTGTGGTAAAGAAGCTTTTTGAAAATATTCTTCCTTATTTAGAGGGAATCGATTATAATTGATTTTGGGTCAGACAGATCAGGCTGCCTGCAACGGTATCAGAAAGGACAACTAAATGAATCAGAATATCATTATGCCGACGCTCATTGCGTTTGCCATCAGTGCAGCGCTGGGACCCATCATGATCCCGGTTTTACGAAGGATGAAGGCAGGACAGACCGTCAGGGAGGAAGGTCCGCAGAGTCATCGCAAAAAGACCGGAACGCCGACTATGGGAGGCATCATCATTCTGATCGCCATCACCGTAACAACGCTTCTGTATATCCGCGTCTGCCCCGGCATACTGCCGATCCTGTTTCTCACACTCGGTTTTGCGATGGTGGGATTCGTGGATGATTACATCAAGGTGGTACTGAAAAGATCCATGGGGCTCAGGCCGTGGCAGAAGATGTCTATGCAGTTTGTGATCACATCGATTTTTGCGTTCTATCTGATCCGCTGCGGCATCAGTCTGGAAATGAAGATCCCCTTCTTTCCCGACCGCAGTCTGGATCTGGGAATATGGAATGTCCCGTTTCTTTTTTTTGTTGTTCTCGGAACAGTGAATGGAACGAACTTTACGGACGGACTTGACGGACTCGCGACCAGTGTGACGATCCTGGTGGCTACTTTTTTTACCGTGGTAGCAGTGGGGACGGGCAGCGTGATCACCCCGATCACCTGTGCAACCGTCGGCGCCCTGATGGGCTTTTTACTTTTTAATGTGCATCCTGCCAGTGTGTTCATGGGTGATACCGGCTCTCTGGCACTCGGCGGTTTTGTGGTCGGATGTGCATATATGCTTCACATGCCGCTTTATATCATGATCGTCGGTTTTGTTTATCTGGCGGAAGTGTTGTCGGTCATCATCCAGGTGTGTTATTTCCGGGTGACCGGTGGAAAACGTATATTTAAAATGGCTCCGATCCATCATCACTTTGAGTTGTGTGGATGGCGGGAGACAAAGGTTGTGGCCGTGTTTGCTATCCTGACGGCGATCCTTTGCCTGTTGGGGCTGCTTGCAGTATAAAGGAGTAAAGACATGGAATTTGCAAAGAAAAAAGTTTTGATCGTAGGGACAAAAAGGAGCGGTATCGCGGCGCTTGGTCTTTTGGCGGAGCATGGTGCCGATACGATCCTCTACGACGGAAATGAAAAACTGACACAGGAAGAGGTGCGACGGGAGATCCCCGCGGGGATTGAGACAAAGATCTGTATCGGCACACTTCCGGATGAAGAGATGAATAAGCTGGATCTTGCCGTGATCAGCCCCGGGGTTCCGATTGATTCTCCGCTTGTTCTGGCGCTGGAGCAAAGTGGTATCCCGATCTGGGGAGAGGTCGAGCTTGCGTATGCATTTGAGCAGGGAAAGGTTTTGGCTATCACCGGAACGAATGGAAAGACCACGACGACCGCGCTTTTGGGACAGATCATGCAGGATGCGACCGGAAAGGCTTTTACGGTCGGCAACATCGGCATCCCTTATACGCAGATGGTTTCGCAGACGCAGCCGGATTCCGTCACTGTGGCGGAGATCAGT